>NZ_JBSXMU010000110.1:0-10277 GCF_054073225.1 Teichococcus aerofrigidensis | reverse complement strand
GCGCGGTGGTGCCGCTCGCCGATGCGCCGCATGCCGTGCTGCACCGGCCGCTGGCGGCGCCTGTGGCGGTGCTGCGGCCCGGCCGCATCCTGGTGGGCGGCGCCGCCGAGGGGCTGGCCGGGCATGTGCTGGCGCTGCTGCGGCAGGAGGCGGGGCGGCGGATTGCCCCGCATGTCCGGCGCCATGCCGGCGCCCTCGGCGTCGCCCCACGCGCCATCCGGCTCAAGGACCCCCGCAGCCGCTGGGCCAGTTGCACGGCCGGCGGCGTCCTGGCCTTCTCCTGGCGCCTCGTCATGGCGCCGGACTGGGTGCTGGCCTCGGTGGCGGCGCATGAGGTGGCGCATCTGCGGGAGATGAACCACTCGCCCCGCTTCTGGGCGGCGCTGGCCGGGCTCAGCCCGGATCACGCCGCGGCGCAGGCCTGGCTCCGCCAGCACGGCCCGCGGCTGCTGCGCGTCGGCGCCTGAGCCGCCGGCTTACGGCTTCACCGCCGTGCCCGGCGCTGCCATACCGGAGGCCTCATCCTCGTCCCGGGAGTTGCCTCATGATCCTTCTCGTCACCGGTGCCACCGCCGGCTTCGGCGCCGCCATCGCCCGCCGCTTCGCCCAGGACGGCGCCCGCATCATCGCCACCGGCCGCCGTGCGGACCGGCTCGAGGCTCTCGCCGGGGAGCTGGGCGCGGATCGGGTGCTGCCCCTGACCTTCGACGTGCGTGACGCCGCCGCGGTGCGCGCCGCCATCGGCGGCCTGCCTGAGGCGTGGCGCGACATCGATCTGCTGGTGAACAATGCCGGCCTGGCGCTGGGGCTGGAACCGGCGCAGCGGGCCGATCTCGCCGATTGGGAGACCATGATAGACACCAATGCCAAGGGTCTGGTCGCGGTGACGCATGCCGTGCTGCCCGGCATGGTCGCGCGCAATCGCGGCCATGTGGTGAACATCGGCTCGACGGCCGGCGAATGGCCCTATCCGGGCGGCAATGTCTATGGCGCGACCAAGGCCTTCGTGCACCAGTTCAGCCTGAACCTGCGGGCCGACCTCTTCGGCACCGCGGTGCGCGTGACCGACATCCAGCCCGGCCTGGTCGGCGGCACGGAATTCTCCCGGGTCCGCTTCCAGGGGGACGAGGCCAAGGCCGCCTCGGTCTATGAGGGGACCGAGGCACTGACCCCGGAGGATATCGCCGACGCGGTGCACTGGGTGGCCAGCCGCCCGGCGCGGGTCAATGTCAACACCCTGCAGGTGATGCCGGTCTGCCAGAGCTTCGGCCCGCTCCGCGTGCAGCGCGGCGGCTGAGGCGGCTCAGCCTTGCGGTGACGCCGCCGCCAGGTCGCGAAGCTCGGCCAGCACCAGCCGGAGCTCCTGCTGCACGCCGGCCAGCAGCGCCGGCGCGGCCTCGGGCGTGGCCGGGCGCATCGCCAGGCGGGCCTGATGTGCCAGGCGCTGGGCGCCGAGGCTTCCTGCGGCGCCCGCCAGGGCGTGGGCGCCCTGGCTGAACGCCGCCATGTCCCGCTCGCCAAGCGCCACGGCCATGCGCTCGCCCAGCTCGGCGAGGTCGTGCTCGAAAGTCCGCAGGATGGTCAGGAAGACATCCGGCGGAAGGCCTTCGGACAGAATCGCGACGGTCGTGGGATCAATGGCTTGCACAACTGGACCGTGGCAAAGCCGGAACGTTCGGTCAATGTGCCGGGCCGGCGATTGTGCCGGGCGGGGCGGGGCTTCCGCTACTCGTCCTGATCGCGGCTGCGTCGGGCGCCACGCCACGCCAGCTGGGCGCCGATGGCGCAGCCGGCCATGGTGGCGGCGGTGCCGATCCCCGACCCCAGCTCGACGGCGCTCGCCACCATCGTCATCACCGCGCCGAAGGCCATCTGCAGGGCGCCCACAAGGCCGGACGCGGTGCCGGCCAGTTGCGGCCGCACGCTGACGGCGGCCGCCACCGCGTTCGGCTGCGACACGCCGTTCCCGAGCGCCACCACCGACATCGGGATGAAGAAGATGACGATGGACAGCGGCAGCAGCGCCTGCGCCAGCACGGCCAGCAGGGCGCCGCCGGTGCTGACGATGAGGCCGAGCCGCAGCATCCGCGCCAGGCCCAGCCGGGAGGAGAAGCGGCCGGCCAGGTAGGAGCCGGCGCCGAAGGCCAGCGAGATCGCCATGAAGGACAGCGCATAGGCGCGCGGCGTGTGGCCCATCCCCTCCATCAGCACGCGCGGCGCGCCGGCCATGAAGGCGAAGAACAGGCCGGTGGTGCAGGTGGTGATGGCGGCGTAGCAGCGGAAGCTGCGGATGGCGGCGAGCTGGACGAAGGCATGGCCCATGCCGCGCAGCCCCGGCAGCGGCTGCGCGGCGGGCAGGGTCTCCGGCAGGCGCAGGGCCAGCAGGCCGAGAAGGATGCCGAAGCCCACGCAGGCCAGCATGGTGGAGCGCCAGCCGAAGGCCGCCGTCAGCTCGGCGCCGAGCAGCGGCGCCATCATCGGCGCGACCGTCATGCCCATCATGACGAAGCCGATCTTGCTGGCCGCCTGATCGCGCGGGAAGACATCGCGGATGATGGCGCGCACCAGCACCATGCCGGCGCAGCCGCCCGCGGCCTGCGCCGCCCGCGCCACGATCAGCAGGCCGATGCTTGGGGCCAGCAGCGCCGCCAGCGAGCCGAGGAGATAGATCGCGAGCCCACCCAGCAGCACCGGGCGGCGCCCGTAGCGGTCGGACAGCGGGCCATAGATGAGCTGCCCGAGCGCGATGCCGATCAGGTAGATCGTCAGCGACATCTGCACCGTGGTGTAGGGCACGGCGAAAATCCCCGCGAGCAGCGGCAGGGAGGGGATCAGGATCTGCATGCTGAAGGGGCCGAGGCCCATCAGCAGGGTCAGCAGCCAGGTCTTCGGGACGCGGCGGGGCGGCGCCGCGAGACCGCTGGGTGTTTCTTCTTCCTGGACGATATCACGCGGGGACATGGCCCCAGCCTAGGGGCGGGCCGCCCTCCCGGCCAGTCGGGCCGGATCACGATGCATCTCCCCGCCATGCGCCGGACGCAGCCATGCCCCCGGCCGGAAGCATGGCCGCCCCCGGGTGCCGGCTCCTACCAGCGCAGGCTGCGCAGCGCCGCCATGGGCGCCACGCCTTCCCGCGCCGCCTCGGCGTCGAGCAGCGTCGGCGAGGGATCGGGGCCGAGATTATCGCCGGCCAGTCCGGTCAGCGCCCAGACCGCGTCCACCCCGATGGCGGCCGCGCCGGCGAGGTCGGTGTGCGGCGTGTCGCCGATGGCGACGATACGGGCCGGCGGCAGGTCGAGCGCCGCCAGCACGGTCTCGTAGACCATCGGGTCCGGCTTGCCGATCTCCATCACCTCGCCGCCCAGCTCCAGGTAGCGGTCGGCGAAGGCGCCGGCGCAGATCAGCCGTTGCCCGCCGACCATCACGGCGCGGTCCGGATTGGTGCAGACCATCGGCAGCCGCGCCGCGGCGGCGGCCTCCAGCATGGGCATGTAGGGCGCGGTGCTCTGCCGCCCATGCGCGAAGTCGGGGCCGGTGTTGAGCACGAAATCGGCCTCCCCGGCGGCGGTGGCCAGGGCGATGTCCAGCCCCTCGATCACCGAGAGGTCGCGCTCGGGGCCGATATGGAAGGCGCGCGTCCCGAGCTTGGCGAAGAAGGGGTGGGTGCGGTCGCGCAGCAGGGTCCAGGCGACCTCGCCACTGGTCACGATGCCGTCGAACAGCCCGGCGCCCAGGCCCATCTCCTCCAGCGCCGCCTGCACCGTCCAGGAGCGGCGCGGGGCGTTGGAGAGCAGCACGATCCGCCGGCCGCGCGCGCGCAGCTCGGCCAGAGCCTCCGGCACGCCGGGATAGGGGCGCTCGCCATCGTGCAGCACGCCCCAGATGTCGAGGATGAAGCCGTCATGGCTTTCGGCGAGGGGGGCGACGGAGTCCAGGATCTTCATCGGGCATCGGCTCCCACGGCGTCATGGACATGGCGGAAGCCGTCGCGCCGCAGCAGCGCGGCCAGCTCCCGCTTGAGGCGCGGCACCAGGGCGGGGCCGGCATAGGCGAAGGCGGCGTAGAGCTGCACCAGCGCGGCGCCGGCGCGGATCTTCTCGTAGGCCTCGGCGCCGCTGGAGACGCCGCCGCAGCCGATCAGCGTCAGCCGCCCGCGCGCCAGGCCGAAGACGCGGCGCAGCAGGGCGGTGGAAGGGGCGAGGAGCGGAGCGCCGGAAAGGCCGCCGGTCTCGCCCCGGTGCGGGCTGGCGAGGCTCGCGGGCCGGGCGATGGTGGTGTTGCTGACGATCAGCCCGGCCACGCCGTGCCCGGCGCAGGTCTCGACCAGGGCGGGCACGGCGTCCTCCGCGAGGTCCGGGGCGATCTTGACCAGCACCGGCGGCTGCCGCGGCGCGGCGGCGCGGGCGGCGGCCACGGCCTCCAGGATGGCGGCCAGCCGCGCCTCGCCCTGCAGGTCCCGCAGCCCCGGCGTGTTGGGCGAGGACACGTTGATGGTGACGTAGTCGGCGACCGGGGCGACGGCGGCATAGAGGGCGGGGTAGTCCCGCTCGGGATCGGCGCCTTCCTTGTTGATGCCGATATTGGCGCCGAGCACCGCCGGCAGCGGCCGCGGCAGCGCGGCGAGCCGGGCGGCGAAGGCCTGGACGCCCTGGTTGTTCATGCCCATGCGGTTGATCACCGCGCGGTCCTCCGGCAGCCGGAAGAGGCGCGGGCGCGGATTGCCCGCCTGCGGGCGCGGCGTCGTCGTGCCGGGCTCGACCAGGCCGAAGCCCAGGCGCATCAGCGCCGCGACGGCCACCGCGTCCTTGTCGAAGCCGGCGGCCAGTCCGATCGGGTTGCGGAAGTCGAGGCCCAGCGCCGTCGTCGCCAGCACCGGGTCGTCCGGGGCCGTGTCCCGGCCGGCGAGGCCGAGGGCCAGGGCCCGGAGCGCGAGGCCATGGGCACGTTCGGCATCGAGGCCGCGCATCAGCGGCATCAGGGCGGAGGCGAGGGCAGGGGTCATGACCGCCCGCTTGTGCCTTTTCGCGCCGCACAAGGGAAGGCCCCGTTTGCGCGGCGGATTGACCGCCGCCGGCCCAGGCCCGAGAAGCCGGGCGGCACCGGGAGGATGGAACGCCGTGCAGGGATCCCTGCTGATGCTGGCCGCGCTGGGCCTCTTCGCCGTGCTCGACACCAACAGCAAGCTGCTCTCCGCCAGCTACCCGGTCGCCCAGGTGGTGCTGATCCGGCAGGGGACGATGCTCTTGCTGCTGCTCCTGGCGCGGCTCCTCCGGCCGGGGGCGGGCGGGCCGCTGGCCACCGCGCATCCCGGCCTGCACCTGCTGCGCGCCGCCGGCATGCTGGGCTCGGCCATCGGCTTCTTCCAGGCGCTGCGCGAGATCCCGCTGGCCGAGGGCTATCTCGTCTACTTCACCGCGCTCTTCATGACGCTGGGCCTCGCCGCCCTGGCGCTGGGCGAGCGTCCGCCACGCGCCGTCTGGCTGTGGAGCGGGGTCGGCTTCCTCGGCGTGCTGGTGGCCATGGCGCCGGGACTCTCCGCCGGCGGCAGCCCGCTGGCCTATGCCTATGCGCTGCTCGGCACGGCGAGCTACGCGGTGGTGCTGACGGTCAATCGCGGCCTGCGGCACGAGCCCGGCATCGCCCGGCTGATCCTCTGGTCGGCGCTGCCGGGCGGGATGGTGCTGGCGCCCTTCGCCCTGGCCGGCTGGGTGCCGCCGTCGCCGGCCGACTGGCTGGCGCTGGCGCTGAACGGCGTCTTCGCGGGGCTTGCCACCATCTGCCTCGCCGGGGCCTTCCGCCGCGCCAGCGTGGCGCAGCTGGCGCCGCTCGAATTCTCCGCGCTGCTCTGGGCCATGCTGGCCGATCTGGCGATCTGGGGCACGCTGCCGGGCCTCGCCACCCTGGCCGGTGGCGCCATCGTCGTCGCCGCCTGCGTCATGAGCCAGCGGGCGCGGCGGACGCCTTCCGGGGCAACGGGAACGGCGTGACGAGCCACGCCGCCGGCGAGCGGCCGCCGGTGATCCGCGGGGCCTTCTCCGCCTCCGGCGCCGGGCCGACCCTCGCCCGGCCGGGCCGCGCAGCACCGCCTCGCGATCGCGGCCCCGTCCGGTCAGCCGGCGGAGCAGCGCCGATGCCGGCGGCGCGGCGTGCCGTCCGCCGGGCTCATTCGGCGGCGGTGGCCAATGCCGCCTCCGGCGGGTCCCAGGCGCGCACGGGCGGCAGGTTGCCGGTGAACTTCTCCACCTGCAGCACGGTGAGCTGGCCGGTGCAGCCCTGCGCCAGCCGGGAGGTACCGGCATCGCGCGTCAGCACGTTCGGGTTGCCGTGCACGCAGAGCGGCATCTCCTCCTCCGGGTCCGCCGGGTCGTACCAGGCGCCGGTCGCGAGCTGCACCACCCCGGGCATCACCGCCTCGCTCAGCGCGGCGGCGGCGAGGCAGGCGCCGCGCCCGTTGAACAGCCGGACGATATCGCCCTCGGCGATGTCGCGCGCGGCGGCATCCGCAGGATGGATGCGCATCACCTCGCGCCCGCGCCGCTTGCTGTCGGCGCTGGTGCCGCCGAAGTCGAGCTGGCTGTGCAGCCGCGTCGCCGGCTGGTTGGCGACGATCCAGAGCGGGTTCGCGGCATCCGGCACGTCCACCGGCGCGAGCCAGGCCGGATGGCCGGGGCAGTCCTCGTAGCCGAAGCCGGCGATGGTCCCGGAGAAGATCTCCACCTTGCCGCTCGGGGTCGGCAGCGGGTTGGCGGCCGGATCGCGGCGGAAGGCGCCGAGGATGCCGCCGGTATCCTCCTCGCGCGGCAGCTCCAGCTCGCCCATCTCCCAGAAGGTCTCGAAATCCGGCGCGGGCAGGCCGCGCTCGGCCAGCGCCGTCCGGGTGCGGTCGTAGAGATGCGCGAGCCATTCGCGCGGCGTGCGGCCCTCGGTGAACTCGGCCTCCTTGCCGAGCCGCGCCGCGAGGCCCGCGAAGATCGCGTAGTCGTCGCGCGCCTCGCCATAGGGCTCGGCCAGCTGGTGCATGGCGACCAGCAGCGGATCGGTGGTCGAGCCCGCGATATCCTCCCGCTCCAGCGTCATGGTGCAGGGCAGGACGATGTCGGCATGCCGCGCCGTGGCGGTCCAGGCGGTCTCGTGCACCACCAGCGTGTCGACGCGGGCGAAGGCGCGGCGCAGGCGGTTGATGTCCTGGTGGTGGTGGAAGGGGTTGCCGCCGGCCCAGTAGACCAGGCTGATCTCGGGATAGGCCAGCCTCTGGCCGTTGTAGTCGAAGGGGGCGCCGGGGTTCAGCAGCATGTCGCTGATGCGTGCCACGGGGATGAATTCCGTGACCTTGTTGCGGCCCTGCGGCAGGCCGGCGACCGGCACCGCCACCATGCGCTTGCCGTAATGCGCGATCGAGCCCAGGGCGTAGTTGAAGCCGCCGCCGGGCAGGCCGATCTGCCCCAGCATCGCCGCCAGCACGGCGCCCATCCAGACCGGCTGCTCGCCATGCTCGGCGCGCTGCAGCGCATGCGCCATGGTGATCAGCACGCGCCTGCCGGCGGCCTCCCGCGCGAGGCCCGCGATGCGCGCCTCCGGCACGCCGCAGATGGCGCTGGCCCAGGCGGCGGTCTTCGGCACGCCGTCGGTCCGGCCCAGCAGGTACTTCTCGAACTCCGGCCAGCCGGTGCAGTAGGTGTCGAGGAAGGCGCGGTCGTGCAGCCCCTCGCTGGCCAGGGTATGCGCCATGCCGAGCATCATGGCGGTGTCGGTGCCGGGGGTGATGGTCTGCCACTCGGCGCCCGCCTCCTCCGGCAGGTCGTCGCGCAGCGGGCTGATCAGCACGAAGCGGCAGCCGCGCGCCGCCGCGGTCCCCATCGCGCCGCGCTCGATGTGCTGGCTGACGCCGCCACCCGCGACCGCGCTGTTCTTCACCGCCATGCCGCCGAAGGCCAGCACCATCTGGGTGTGTTCCATCACCTGCTCCCAGGTGATGCTGTGCCGCGTCACCGGCTCGAAGGGGCCGAGGACATGCGGGATGATGACGTTGGCGGCGCCGGCGCTGTAGCTGTTGACCGAGCGCACATAGCCGCCGAGCGCGATGTTGAGGAAGCGGTGGATCTGGCTCTGCGCGTGGTGGAAGCGCCCGGCCGAGGACCAGCCGTAGGAGCCGCCGAAGATCGCCTGCGGGCCGCGCGTGTCGCGCAGCCGGGCCAGCTCGCCGGCCAGCAGGTCCAGCGCCCTGTCCCAGGAGACGGCGACGAACTCGTCCCGCCCGCGCCGGTCGCTGGGGCCGGGACCGTTCTCCAGCCAGCCGCGCCGGATCATCGGTCGCGCGATGCGGGCGCGGTGGCGGAGCGCCTTCGGGAAGTTCTGCAGGATCGGCGAGGGGTCGGGATCGCCCGGATGCGGCTCGACGACGAGCGTGCCATCCTGCCAGCCGGCGCGGAACACCCCCCAGTGCGAGGAATGCGGCCGAAGCCCGCTGCGGTCCATCGGCTTGTCCATGCTGCGTCCTCTCTGCTGCGGCGGCGGCGCAGTCTGCGCCGGACGGGCGGGCCTGTCATCCCGGATGGCGGGGGGCCATATCCAGGGCCATATAGGCAGAGCGGTCCGAAAGGCCGCGCTGAAGCCCGGCAACCCGCCGCCGGGTCGCGGCATTGCGGGCGGGAGAAGAGGAGCATCACCGTGGCGCTGCTGCTGAACATCCTGTGGAACGTGCCCGGGCTCGGTTTCATCCCGGCGCTGCTCTGGCTGCTCGCGGCGGCGGTGATGGCCGTCACCATCATCGGCCTGCCCTGGGCGCGCGCCTGCCTGACCCTGGCGCATTACAGCTTCCTGCCCTTCGGCCGGCAGATCGTCTCGCGCAAGGACCTGACGGGCCTCGAATCCCTGGGCACCGGCCCGCTCGGCCTGCTGGCCAACCTGATCTGGTTCCTGCTGGCCGGCATCTGGCTCTGCATCTCGCACCTGACCCTGGCCGCCGCCTCGGCGGTGACCATCATCGGTCTGCCCTTCGCCTGGGCGCACCTGAAGCTCGCCGCCGCCGCCATCTTCCCGGTCGGCAAGCGGGTGGTGCCGAATGCGATGGCCGATGCCATCGCGCTGGGCCGCGGGCAGGAGGCGCTGTCCCGGCAGCGCGGCGGCTGAGGCGCAGAGGCGTCGGCGTGAGTGACCCCGACCTTCTGGTGATCGGCGCCGGGGCGGCGGGCATCGCCGCCGCCCGCGCGGCGCGCTCGGCCGGGCGCGCGGTGCGGGTGCTGGAGGCGCGGGACCGCCCGGGAGGCCGCGCCTGGACCGAGAGCGCGACCCTCGGGGCGCCCTTCGACCTCGGCGCCACCTGGCTGCACCAGGCCGGCGACAACCCCCTGACCCCGCTGGCGCGCGACGCCTTCGACCATGACGCGGTGCGCAGCCACCGCTGCCTGATCGGCGGGCGGCCCGCCGGCGCGGCCGAGATGGCGGAATACGACGCCGCCTATGCCGCCTTTCACGACCGCCTCCGCGCCGCCCGCGCCACGGCGGCGCCCGATGCCGCGGTGGCCGACCACGCGCCGCGCGGCGGGTTCTGGGACGCCACGGTGGCGCATTGGGAAGGGCCGGTGATCTGCGCCGCGCCGCTCGCCGCCATGGACCTGCGCGACTTTCTCGACACCCAGCTCGCAGGGCCGAACCTGCTGCTGCGGGGCGGCATCGGCGGGCTCCTGGCGGGGCTCGCGGCGGAGCTGCCCGTCACCTACGGCGCGCCGGTCGAGCGGCTCTCCTGGTCCGGCCCCGGCGTGGTGGCGGAGGGGCCGTTCGGCCGCATCGCGGCGCGGGCCGCCATCGTCACCGCGCCGACCGCCGTGCTGGCCGCCGGCGCCATCCGGTTCGACCCGCCACTGCCGGCGGAGACGGAGGAGGCCATCCATGACCTGCCGCTCGGCCTGCTGAGCAAGATCGGCCTGCGCGCGGCCGGGGAGGACCGGCTGGACCTCGCCCCCTTCGCCGGGCTGGAGCGGCGCGTGGAGGCGGAGGACGAGGCGGCCATGACCTTCATCGCCTGGCCGTTCGGACGCGACCACGTGATGGGCTTCCTGGGTGGCGAGGCGGCCTGGGCGCTGGCGCGGGAGGGCGCCGCCGGTCTCGCCGACCATGCCCGGGCGGAGTTGCGCCGGGCCTATGGCGGGCGCGCCGCCGCCGCGCTGCGCTTCGACCGGCCGCTGGCCAGCGACTGGGGGCGCGACCCCTGGGCGCGCGGCGCCTATTCCCATGCCCGCCCCCGCCCCCCCCCCCCCCCCCCCCCCCCGGCCCCCCCC
>NZ_JBSXMU010000109.1:0-10344 GCF_054073225.1 Teichococcus aerofrigidensis | reverse complement strand
CGCCGGCCCGGCGCGCCCGGGCCGCCGCCGCCTGGCGCATCGCCAGCGAATATCCGGCGACCGCCATGCCGGGCGAGGGCATCGCGCATTTCGCCGAGGCCGCGACCCGGCTGGCCGATGGCGCGCTGACGGTGACCGCCGCCCCCGACGCGCCGGACGGGCTGCGCTCCGCCGCCATGCTGCGCGCCGTGGCCGAGGGGAAGCTCGCCGCGGCGGACGCCTTCACCGGCGCCATGGCGAAGGACGCGCCGATCTTCCAGCTCTCCGCGCTGCCCTTCCTGACCGGCTCGGCGGCGGATGCGGCGCGGCTGCTGGATCTCGCCCGGCCGGCCTATGCCCGCGCCCTCGCGGCGCAGGGCGCGACGCTGCTCTACGCCACGCCCTGGCCGCCCTCCGGCATCTGGTCGCGCCGGCCGCTGACCGAGGCCGGAGCGCTGCAGGGCCTGCGCATCCGGACCTACGATGCCGCCGGCACCGCCGTGCTGCAGGCCGCCGGCGCCGCGCCGCAGCAGATTTCCTTCGCCGACGCGCTGCCCCGGCTGAAGGCGGGCGAGATGGATGCCGTGCTTTCCTCGGGCGATGGCGGCGCCGGGGCGCGGCTGTGGGAGATCCTGCCGAACTTCACCCGCATCGACTACGCCTGGCCGCTCAGCCTCGCCTTCTGTGCCAGCGCGGCGCTGGAGGCGCTGCCGGAGCCGGCGCGGCGCGCCGTCCTGCAGGCCGGGCGGGAGACCGAGGCCCGGCAGTTCCGCGCCATCGCCACGCGGCTGGAGGAGAACGGCGCCCGCCTGCGCGCCAACGGCGTGGCGCTCGCCGAGGTCCCGGCGCTGCGCGCCGCGCTGACCCTGGCGGCGCAGCCGGTGGTCGAGGCGTGGTCGGCCCGCGCCGGCGAGGAAGGCCGGGCGATTCTCGCGGCCTATCGCTGAGGCGGCCAGCGGGCGGATGGCCCACCCGCTGACCAGCCGGCGGGTAACCCGACTGTGTCCGTGCGCCGGCTTGTGGCCGGTCGAGAAGGGTCCGTAGCCTCGCCGCCCGTATCGTTCCTCCACCCGGTCCGCCTGTCAGGAAGGAGTTCAGATCATGCCGCTGCGAGGAATGCCGGAAGCGGGACGGCGCGCCGTTCTGGCCGGCTTGGGGATGGCCGGGGCGATACCGGCCGCCGCCGCGGCGCAGCCCGCCGCGCCACAGGTGTCCGCTCCGGCCGCGGCTCCTCCGGCCTCCCCGCCGGCCTCCTCGGCCGCCGCGGCGCGCGCGGTGGAGGCGGCGCGCGACGCCATCCTGCGCCTCTCGCGCGAGGTCTGGACCCAGGCCGAACTGAGCCTGCACGAGGAGAAGTCCGCCGCCATCCACCTGCGCGAGCTGGAGGCGGCGGGCTTTCGTGTCACCAGCCGCGGCACCTCCGGCATCCCCACCGCCTTCGTCGCGGAATGGAGCGCGGGTTCGGGCGGCCCGGTCATCGGCTACATGCCGGAGTATGACGCGCTGCCCGGCCTCGGCAACGCCGCGGAGCCGCGCCAGGCGCCGGGCCCCGCGGGCACCGGGGTCGGGCATGGCTGCGGCCACAACATGCTGGGCGCCGGCTGCACCGGCGGCGCCATCGCGCTCAGGGCCATGATGCGGGAGGCCGGCACCAGCGGCACCATCCGCGTCTATGGCTGCGCCGCCGAGGAGACGGAGGGCGCCAAGGTCTACATGGCGCGCGACCGGCTGTTCGAGGATTGCGACGCCGTGCTGGCCTGGCACCCCGCCCCCTTCGCCGGCGCCGGGATCGTGCGGCTGAACGCGGTGGACAAGGTGCGGGTGATGTTCCACGGCCGCACCGCCCATGCCGGGATCGCCCCCTGGGAGGGGCGCAGCGCCCTCAAGGCGGCGGAGATGTTCGGCCTCGGCGTGCAGATGATGCGCGAGCACATCCTGCCCAGCGCGCGGATGCACTACATCTATGAGCAGGCGGGCGCGGCGCCGAACGTCATCCCGGATTTCGCGCAGGTCTGGATCCTCCTGCGCGACCTCGACCGGGAGAAGGTCGGCACGCTGACCGCCTGGGTGCGCCAGGTGGCCGAGGGCGCGGCCATGGCGACGCAGACCCGCGCCGAGGTGATCCACTTCTTCGGCATGCACGACCTGCTGCCGAACGAGCCGCTGGCGCGGCTGCTGCACCGCCACCTCGCCGCCGTTCCGATCGAATGGACGGAGGAGGAGCAGGCCTTCGCCCGGGCCTGCCAGCGGGAGGCGAAGCTGCCGGAGGCGGGCATGGCGCCGCAGCCGCTGCCCTTCCTGCAGGAGATCTCGGCGGGCGGCTCCACCGATGTCGGCGAGGTCAGCTACCAGGCGCCGGTCGGCATCTTCGCCTGGCCGACCATGCCGCTGGGGGTCGGGTTGCACACCTGGCCCGTCACCGCATGCGGCGGCATGTCGATCGGCGACAAGGGATCGCTCAACACCGCCCGCGTGCTGGCGGCCGCGGGGTATGACCTGATGACCGACGCGGCGCTGCGGGAGGCGGCCAGGGTGGATTTCCGGGCGCGGCGCGGCGACCGGCTCTTCACCTCCGCCCTGCCGGCCTCGCAGAAGCGGCCGATGGGTCTGCCCGCCTTCATGACCCGCACCGGCGATGACGAGATGGTGTCGGGCCTGCAGCCGGACACCGGGGCGCGGAACGGGGGGTAGGGGCCTCACCCCTCCTCCGCCGTCCCCCATTCCGCCACCCGCGCCAGATGGTCGTAATCCGAGCGGGGCGGCCTGCGGCGCGGATGCGGGCGGGCGAGGAAGCGGCGCTCGCCGAGCAGGAAGCCGCGCAGCAGCGCCTCCGTCTGCGCCAGCGCCTCGGCCGCCAGGGCGTCGGGCTCGCCCTTCACCGGCCTCACCTCGCCAGGCGTGCCGCCCCCGGTCAGCCGCCAGTGGGCCAGCGCCGAGACCGGACGGGCGGCGATGCCCTCGAACCCGCCCGCCGCGGCGATGGCGGCCTCCAGCGGCATCTGCGGCGCGCGGCCGTCCTTCATCTCGGAATCGTTCGGCGGCGTGCCGGTCTTGTAGTCGATGATCGCCAGCGTGCCGTCGGACAGTTCGTCGATGCGGTCGGCGCGCACCTTCAGCCGCAGCCGCCCCTGCGCCAGCGCCAGCCGCCCCGGCACCTCGGCATGGCGGGCGGCGATGCGCCGCCCCTCCCGCGCCGCCGTCTGCGCCGCCTCCTCCTGGGCGGTGACGAAGCCGCCGATGCGCGCCAGACGCGGCCGCCAGAAGGCCAGCAGGCCGGGCCGCGCCTCGGTCCGCGCCAGCGCTTCCTCCGCCGCGTCCGCGAACCAGTCGCGGGCGGTGGCGAGGCCGGGCCAGCCGCCGGGCGCCTCGTCCAGGCGGCGGGTCCAGACCGCCAGGGCGAGGTGCACGATCTGCCCGTAATTCGCCGCGCCGACCTCGGCGTCGAGCGGGTCGAAGGGCGTCAGGCGCAGCACGTGGCGGGCGTAGAAGGCATAGGGATCGGCCATCAGCCCGGCCACTTCCGTGACGCTGATCTCGCGCGGCCGGTCCTCCACGGGCGGGCAGGGGGCCGGGCGCGGGCAGGGCCGCACCGCCTCCGGCTGGTCGAGCCGCGCCGCCCAGCCCAGCGCCGGGTGGCGTGGCAGTGCGAGGCCCCGGCCGCCGGCCTTCCGCGGGTCTTCTGCCTTCTGGCCGGCGAGGAAGGTCTCGAGCCGGGTCAGCCAGCGCGAGGGCACGGTCGGCGCGCCGGCGCGCTTGCGGGCGCGGGCCAGCACCACGCGCGGCGCCGAGGCGGCCGCCAGCAGGAAGTCGGCGGCGACGCGGCCGATCCGCGCCTCGGGCTCCGGCAGGCCGAAATCGGCGCGCATCGGCCGGCTCATCCAGGGGCCGGCCTCGGTCGCCTGCGGCCAGACGCCTTCCTCCAGGCTGCCCAGCACGGCCAGGTCGAAATCCTGCAGCCGGGCCTCCAGCAGGCCGAGGATGGCGATGCGGGGATGCTGCGCGTGCTCGCGCCCGCGGCCGATGCGGACCCCCGGCGCCGAGGGACCCTCCAGCGAGGAATCGAACAGGGCGGGCCAGGAGGCCGGGCTCATCGGCGGCAATTCGCGCAGCGCCGGCGGCAGGGTGGCGAGGTGCACCGCCAGGGGCTCGCCCTCCTCCCCGGCATAGAGGCGCAGGCCGCCCGGCCGCTCCCGCGTCGAGGCGAGGGCCTCGGCGGCCGCCAGATGCGCGTCCAGCAGGTCGGCCGGCGGGCGGGCGGGGCTGTCCGGCAGGCTGTCGAAACCGGCGAGCGCGGCCTGCAGCGCATCGACCAGCTTCAGGGCGGTGCCGAGCAGGGGCGCATCCTTCTCGCGCCGGAAGGCCTCGCGCACCCGGGCCCGCAGGCCGGACAGGCCGGGCGCGGGGCGGGGGCCGCGCAGGCAGCGCCGCTCGATCAACCGCACCGCCTCCATCCACTCCGCCCGCGTCATGCCGCCGGCGGAGAGGGGATGCTTGAGCAGGGCGAGCAGCGGCACCGGCGCGAAGCCCTCGGCCACGGCGCGGGCGAGCAGGCGCAGATAGGCCCCGGTCGGCGTCTCGCCGAGCGGCTGGCCAGCGGAATCGTCGGCCAGGATGCCGTGTCGCGTCAGCTCGGCGGCGACGCGGCGGCCCAGCTCGCGGTCGGGGGTGATCAGCGCGGCGCGGCTGCCGGGGGTCTCCAGCGCCTCGCGCAGGATCAGCGCGATGGCCACCGCCTCGGCCTGCACATCCGGCGCCTCCAGCAGGGCGAGGCCCTCTAGCGCGGGCGCCCAGTGCTCCGGCCGCCGCTCCAGCCAGGCCTCGATGCCGGCGGCCGGGCGCAGGGCGCAGGAGAGCAGCCCGGCGCGGCGCGCCAGGGCCGGGTCGCCCGCCGTGTTGCCGGGCCAGGGCATGAGGTCGGCGGGGGTGGCATCCATGGCCGAGAGCAGGCGCACCTGGCCGGCCAGCGGATGCGTGCAGCTCTCCCCCACCGCGGCCCAGAGCGCCTCGGACTTGATCTCGCCCGGCCCGTGCAGCACCACGGCGCCGCGCGGCAGCCCGGCCACCACCTTGAGCAGCGCGGCGGCGGCGGGGATGGTGCCGCCGACGCCGATCCCGGCGGCGATCACCGGCGCCTCCGGCGGCGCCTCGCGCCAGGCGCGGGCCTGGGCGCGCAGGGCGGCGACGCGGCGCGGGCCGATGTCCATCAGCCCCCGCGCCTGCAGCCAGGCGTCCCAGGCGGTCAGCACGCCGCGCAGGAACGTCAGCGTCACCTGCCAGTGGACGGCGAATTCCTCCGGTACCAGCCCGTCCAGCCCGTCATGCCGGACATCCTCCAGCGCTGTCTCGTCGAGGAACTCGGCGAGCGCCGTGGCCAGCCGCCAGGCCTGCTCCGGGGTGTTCGGCCCGCCGTAGCGGGAGGGCAGGCGCAGGACCAGCTCGGTCAGCACCGCCTGCCGCCGCGCTGGCTCGACGGCCGGCGGCAGATCGAGCAGGCCGGGCAGCGCCAGCTCGTCCGCCTCCTCGGTGGACAGGCCGGTCAGCGCCCGCATGCGCGGCAGCAGCAGGGCACGGCCATCCGCCTCGCGCAGGAAGGCCTCGCGCAGCGCCAGCGCGGCGCGGCGGGTCGGCAGCAGGATGGTGGTGCGGGACAGGGCCAGCGGGTCCGCCGCCGCAGCGCCGAGCTCGGCCAGCACGCCACGGGCCAGGGTGGGCAGGAAGGGGAGGTGGGCCGGGATCTCGAAGAGCCGCATGGGGAGGCAGGGTAGGGCCGATCGCGTCCCCATGGAATTGCCTCTGGAACTGCCCCGCCGGCGGTGGCGGCGATCACCCTCGGCCTCGTCGGGCCGCGCGCCTTCTCGCGCCGGATCGGCCGCAACGAGGCCTTCAACCATGCCGGCAACGCCGCCTCGGCGGCGCTGGCGGCGGGCACCGCTATCGCGGCACGGGCCGCTTCAACGTCAGCCAGGGGGCGATCGCCACCGCCCACGCGCTGGGCGCGGCGCTCAGCGCGACGCTCGCCGGGGGCATCATCGTCGGCTACGGCTATTCGGCCGCCTTCCTGGCGCTCGGCGCCATCGCCGCGCTGGGCTTCCTCGGCTACTGGTGGCTGATGCCCGAAACCCTCGACCGCAGGGCCCTTGCCGAGGAGGCCACGCAGCCCCGCCCCGGGCCTGCCGCGCCCGCATGAGCGGCGTGGTCAGCGCGGCGCCCGTCATCTGGACGATCGCCGCGCTGACCACGCTCGGCGTGCTGCTCCGCCCCTTCCGCTGGCCCGAGGCGGTCTGGGCCGTGGCGGACGCCGCACTGGTCGTGGCGCTCGGCCTGCTGCCGCCGGCCGAGGCGCCGCCCGTGCTGGCCGGCGCCATCCTGATCGCGGTCGATCTCGGCCCGAACCTCTCCGTCACCGGGTCGCTGGCGACGATCCTCTGGCTGGTGGCGCTGCGGCGCGAGGGGCTGGAGATCGGCGCCTGGCCGTTTCTGCGGATCGGCCTGCTGGCAATGCCGCCGGCGCTGCTGCTGGCGCTGGCGGGGCTGCTGCACGGGCCGTTCTGACCGGCTGTTCCGGCCTATCGCAGCGCCGCCGCCAGGGTCCGCATGATCGCCGCCGTGGCGCCCCAGACATAGTGCTCGTCATGCGGCCAGACGTCGAAGCTGCGCCGCTCGCCCTTCCAGATCGCGGCGCGGCGCTCCGGCAGGGCGGGGTCCTGCAGGGGGGCGAGATCGTATTCGAAGACCTGCGCCACCTCGTCCGGCGCCGGGGTGAGGTTGAGCGGCGGCTCCAGCACGGCGAGGACGGGGGTCACGTGGAAGCCGGTGCCGGTGACGTGCTCCGGCAACCGGCCCAGGATGCGCGGCAGGCGCGGATCGAGGCCGATCTCCTCCGCCGCCTCGCGCAGCGCCGCCTGCTCCGGCGTCTCGCCCGGCTCGATGCGGCCGCCGGGAAAGGCGACCTGGCCGGCATGGCTGGAGAGGGTGGCGGCGCGCAGCGTCAGCAACAGGCTGGGGCGCGGCCCCAGCACCACGGGCACCAGCACGGCGGCAGCGATGCCCGGCGGTGGCGCCGAGGGGACCGGGGCCCGGGCGGGGGGCGGGGCCAGCCGTCCCGGCTCGGAGAGGCGCCGCAGCACCGCCTTCGCATCCATGGGTGCGGGCCGGAGGGCCGGCGGCGCGCCGCTTCCAGCCTTGTCTGCCGAGATCCTGTCTGCCGAGATCCTGTCCGCGGCGGCGGACGGAGAGGACGGTCCGGCGGGCGCGCTCACGCCGTGGCGGCGCCGTTGGCCCGCACCCTGCCGCGGCGCGGCGGCGGGGCGGCCTCGGCCGGCAGGTCGTCGATCGGGAAGAACACGCCCTCGCTCCAGACGCCGAGCACCTCGCGCCCCTCCAGCGTCTCCGGCTCGGCTAGCGCCACCAGCTCGTAGAAGACGGCCCGGTTGATGCGCGCCTCCAGCCCGGCGCGCACCATCACGTAGGGGCGCGGCTCGCGCGTGCGGGGGTCGATCTGCACCCGGATCGGGTGGTCGGCGTCGGCGGTCACCATCTCGTCGAGGTTGGTGCGGAAGGTTAGGCACTGCCGTCCCTCGCAGCGGCGCCAGAAGACCTCGACGGCGACGAAGGGCGCATCCTCGACCTCGATCGAGCCGCGCTCGACCGGGGTCTCCAGCCAGTAGCCGCCATCCGCCTCGCGCTTCAGCACCGAGGAGAAGAGGCAGACCAGCTCCTTCCGGCCGATCGGGCTGCCCTTGTAGTGCCAGGTGCCGTCGCGCGCGATCCGCATGTCGAGCGCACCGCATTCGTGCTTCGGCCGGCCTCCCGGAAGCCTGACAGGACCTTTGCCGGTTTTCTGGGCAACTGTGGCGTGCCTGCAGCAGGTGTCGCCGCTACCTGGTGCCTTGCCGTCGCTTTGCCCTGTCGCGGAATGTTTCAATACTTCGTCCATGCGTCCGACGGTCATAGGCTTCCCCCAGTTGACATCGGCATTCCCGTGGCCGCGCCGCGCGCGGATGGGGTGGCCGAGGCGGGCCGGCTGCCCATATCGGGGGTTATATAAGGAGGCCAAGCGGCATGGTTGAAGTGGCGGACCCCACGGATCCCACCTTCCTGGTCGCGGAGGTGGAGGCGCTCGGCGCCCGTCTGGGCCGGGTGCGCGGCGCGGTGGGCCGCGTCATCTTCGGCCAGGAGGAGGTGGTCGAGCAGGTGCTGATCACCCTCCTGTCGGGCGGCCACGTGCTGCTGGTGGGCGTGCCCGGACTCGGCAAGACTAAGCTGGTGGAGACGCTGGGCACCGTGCTCGGCCTGGCCGAGGGGCGGGTGCAGTTCACCCCCGACCTGATGCCGGCCGACATCCTGGGCTCCGAGGTGCTGGAGGAGGGGGCCGACGGGCGGCGCGCCTTCCGCTTCATCAGGGGGCCGGTCTTCTGCCAGCTGCTGATGGCCGACGAGATCAACCGCGCCAGCCCGCGCACCCAGTCGGCGCTGCTGCAGGCCATGCAGGAGCGCAAGGTCGCCATGGGTGGCGCGACCTATCCGCTGCCCGCCCCCTTCCACGTGCTGGCGACGCAGAACCCGATCGAGCAGGAGGGCACCTACCCGCTACCGGAGGCGCAGCTCGACCGCTTCCTGCTGGAGGTCGAGGTCTCCTACCCCGATGCCGCCGCCGAGCGCGCCATGCTGCTGGCCACCACCGGGGCGACCGAGGCGCGGGCCGAGCCGGCGATGACGGCGGCCGAGCTGATCGCCGCCCAGGCGCTGATCCGCCGCATCCCGGTGGGCGAGCAGGTGCTGGAGGCGATCCTGAAGCTGGTGCGCGGCGCCCGGCCGGAAACCGCCGATCTGCCCGCGGTGCGCCAGCACTTGGCCTGGGGGCCGGGGCCGCGCGCGGCGCAGGCGCTGATGCTGGCCTGCCGGGCGCGGGCCGTGCTGGACGGGCGGCTGGCGCCGAGTCTCGAGGATGTGATCGCTCTGGCCGAGCCGGTGCTGCGTCACCGCATGGCGCTGAGCTTCGCCGCCCGCGCCGACGGGGTGCGGCTGTCCGAGGTGATCGGCGCGCTGAAGGCCAGTCTTGGCTGAGCCGCTGCCCCCGCCCGCCACCGCCCCGCTGGCGGCGGAGGCGCTGGGCAGCCGGCTGCCGCCGCTGGTGGTCGCCGCCGAGCGGGTTGCCGCGACGGTGATGCAGGGCGTGCACGGCCGCCGCCGCGCCGGCCAGGGCGATGCCTTCTGGCAGTTCCGCCCCTATCTGCCGGGCGATGCCGTGAGCCGCCTCGACTGGCGGCAGAGCGCCAAATCCGACCGCCTCTTCGTGCGCGAGACCGAATGGGAGGCGGCGCAGAGCGTGGCGCTGTGGCGCGATGCCGGGCCCGGCATGGCCTGGCGCGGCGGCGAGGGGCGGCCCGCCAAGGGCGAGCGCGCCACGCTGCTGCTGCTGGCGCTGGCCGCGCTGCTGCTGCGCGGCGGCGAGCGGGTGCGCCTGTTCGGCCTCCGCCGCGCCCATGCCGGGCGCGGCGCGCTGCCGGCCCTGGCCGATGCGCTGTCCCGCCAGGACACGCCTCCGCGCGACGAGAGCCTGCCGCGCCATGCCCGGGCCGTGCTGATGGGCGATTTCCTGGCGCCGCTGGAGGACAGCCGCGCCGCCATCGCCGCCCTGGCGGCGCAGGGCGTGCGGGGCCACCTGCTGCAGGTGCTCGACCCGGCGGAGGAAAGCCTGCCCTATACCGGCCGTGTCCGCTTCGAGGGGCTGGGGCGCGAGGCGCCGCTGCTGCTGCCGCGCGTCGAGGGGGTGCGGGCACTGTATGCCGAGCGGCTGGCGGCGCATCGCGCCGGGCTCGCCGCCATCGCCGGGGCGGCGGGCTGGAGCTTCGCCACGCATCGCACCG
Source organism: Teichococcus aerofrigidensis (assembly GCF_054073225.1). Classification (NCBI taxonomy): domain Bacteria; kingdom Pseudomonadati; phylum Pseudomonadota; class Alphaproteobacteria; order Acetobacterales; family Roseomonadaceae; genus Roseomonas; species Teichococcus aerofrigidensis. Next base: position 496 of record NZ_JBSXMU010000109.1, on the reverse strand, counting down.
ACCATCCGCCGGAGACGGCGCTGCTGGCGCTCTGGCAGGCGCTGGCCCCCACGGGACTGGCCCCCACGGGACTGGCAGGAGGCGTGGGCGGCGCATGATGTCCCTTGGTCCGGTCGGCTTCGTCGCGCCCTGGCTGCTGCTGGCCCTGCCGGCCCTGCCGCTGATCTGGTGGCTGCTGCGGGTGACACCGCCGGCGCCGCGCCGCCAGAGCTTCCCCGCGCTGCGCCTGCTGCGCGACCTGCCGGCGCCGGAGGAGACGCCGGCCCGCACGCCGTGGTGGCTGCTGCTGCTGCGCCTCGTTGCCGCGGCGCTGATCGTGCTCGGCCTGGCCCGTCCGGTCTGGGGGCCCTCGGCCGGTGCCGCCGGCGGGGAGGGGCCGTTGCTGCTGGTGATGGATGACGGCTGGCCCTCCGGCGCCGACTGGCCGGCCCGCGCCGCCGCCGCCAGCGCCGTGCTGGACGCCGCCGCGCGCCAGGGCCGCCGCGCCGCCCTGCTG
>NZ_JBSXMU010000108.1:0-10636 GCF_054073225.1 Teichococcus aerofrigidensis | reverse complement strand
GGCCAGCCCCGCGCCGGCCGCGCCGCAGCCCGGCGGCGGCCCGGCGGCGGGGCCGGCGAGAAGGAAGCTCTCCTTCAAGGACCAGCATGAGCTGGAGACGCTGCCGGCGCGGATGCACAAGCTGGAGGCCGAGGCGGCGAAGCTGAGGGAGATCCTGGCCGATCCCGGTCTCTATGCGCGCGACCGGGCCCGCTTCGACAAGGCGACCGAGCTGTTGGGGAAGTCCGAGGCGGCGCTCGCGGAAGCCGAGGAACGCTGGCTCGAGCTCGAGATGCTGCGCGAGGAACTGGGCGGATAGGGCGCCGCCGCGCGGGCAGGCGGCGTCAGGCCCGCCGCGCCAGCCGCTCGGCCGCGGCGCAAAGCGCCGCCAGCACCTCGGGCTCCGTCGTCGTGTGGTTGCCGTCATTGACCAGGGTGAAGCCCGCCTCCGGCCAGGCTTGGTGCAACTCGAAGGCGGTGACGGCCGGCGTCACCACATCGTAGCGCGCCTGGACGATCTCGGCCGGGATCGCGCGGATCGCCGCCACCCCGCGCAGCAACTGCCCCTCCTGCAGCCAGGCGCCATGGGTGCAGTAGTGGGTGAAGAGGCGGGCGACGGCCAGCGCCCGGTCCGGCTCGGTCAGCCGCGCCACATGGGCCGGATCGGGGCGGAAGGTCTGGGTCCGGGCCGAGAAGCCGCGCAGGGCCAGGGCCGCCGGCAGGTGCACCGCCGGGTCGGGATCGATCAGGCGGCGATGATAGGCGGCGAGGAGATCGCCGCGCTCGGCCTCCGGGACCTGCGCGGCGAACTCCGCCCAGTGGTCCGGGAACAGCGCGCGCACGCCATGGAACCACCACGCCACTTCCGGGCGCCGGGCGGTGAAGATGCCGGAAAGGCGAAGGCCGCGGACCCGTTCCGGATGCGTCTGCGCATAGGCCAGGGCGAGGCAGGACCCCCAGCTGTGGCCGGCCACCGTCCAGGCCTCGAGGCCGAAATGCCGGCGCAGCGCCTCCAGATCCTCCACCAGATGCCAGGTGGTGTTGGCCTCCAGGCTGGCATGGGGCGTGGAGTCGCCGCAGCCGCGCTGGTCGAAGGCGATGATGCGCCAGTGTCCGGGGTCGAGCGAGCGCAGCGCGGCCGGGCTGCTCGCAGCGCCGGGGCCGCCATGCAGGATCACCACCGGCGGGCCGTCCGGGCGCCCATGCTCCCACCAGGCCAGGCTGTGGCCCTGGCCGACATCGAGGTGGCCGGAGCGTCGGACGGGGGATTCGGCATGGCCGGGCTGTGTCATGCCGCCAGTGAAGCGTGACGCGGCGCGTCTGGCGAGTGGGGTCGCCCATTCGGGCTGGCCATTGGGGCTGACGGGCCGGTCGCTTCGCGCTAACCGGCGGGAACCACAGAGCCGAAGCCCGCATGGCCAGTACCGAGCAGGACGACGAGGAGGAAGGCCCGCCGGGCCTGCCGCCGGGCACGCCCTTCTACATGACGCCGGCCGGCCACGAGGCGCTGCAGGCCGAGTTGCGCCGGCTCTGGAACGAGGAACGGCCGAAGGTCGTCGAGATCGTCTCCTGGGCGGCCAGCCTGGGCGACCGCAGCGAGAACGCCGACTACCAGTACGGCAAGCGACGGCTGCGCGAGATCGACCGCCGGGTGCGCTTCCTGCGCAAGCGGCTGGAGCGGGTGCAGGTGGTCGATCCGGCGGCGCAGCCCCGGCGCGACCAGGTCTTCTTCGGCGCCACCGTGACCTATGCGCGGCAGGATGACCAGGAGGTGACGATCACCATCGTCGGCATCGACGAGACCGACCTCGACCGCGGGCGCATCTCCTGGGTCTCGCCGGTGGCGCGGGCGCTGCTGCGGGCGCGGGTGGGGGATCTGGTCCGGGCGCGGATGCCCGGCGGCAGCGAGGAGATCGAGGTGGTGGCCATCAGCTACCCGGACCCGGCGGAATAAATCCCGGGCTGCGCCGGCTTGGCCCTGGCGGTGGAGGCGGGGGCGTCGCATGCTCGCACGGGCGGCGGAACCGCGCCGCCGGGAAACGCCGGAACCCCTGACGCCATGTCACAGCCTGTCGCCACACCGCCCTCCTGGACCGGTCTGCGGTTGCGGGGCCGCCTCGGCACGCGCTGGAAGGGCCTGTCGCCGACGCTCCGCGGCATGGTCTGGATGGGCTGTTCCGGCCTGCTCTTCTGCCTGCTGAACGCCATCATGGCCGCGCTCTCGCGCGAGCTGCATGCCTTTCAGACGCAGTTCCTGCGCTATCTCTTCGGCCTGCTCGTCATGCTGCCGCTGGTCTGGCGCACCGGCCTGTCCGGCTATGCCCCGCGCGGCATGGGCGGGCAGCTGTGGCGCGGCGTGGTGCACACGGCGGGGCTGCTGCTCTGGTTCCTGGCGCTGCCCCATATCCCGCTGGCGGACGTCACGGCGCTCGGCTTCACCTCGCCGATCTTCATCATGATCGGCGCGGTGATCTTCCTGGGCGAGAAGGTCGTGCCCTCGCGCTGGATCGCCGCCGCCATCGGCATCCTCGGCGTCGCCATCGTGCTGGGGCCGAAGCTCTCGGGCGGCGGCGGTGGCTGGACGCTGGTGATGCTGGCATCCTCGCCGCTGTTCGCCGCCTCCTTCCTGATCACCAAGGCCCTGACGCGGCGGGACCGGCCGGAGGTGATCGTCCTCTGGCAATGCGTGACGATCTCGGCCTTCACCCTGCCTTTCGCCATCGCCTTCTGGAGCTGGCCGACGCCGACCCAGCTCGCCTGGTTCGCGCTCGGCGGCCTGCTCGGCAGCCTGGGCCACTGGTGCCTGACCGAGGCCTTCCGCCTGGCCGACGTCTCCGCCACGCAGCCGGTGAAGTTCCTCGACCTCGCCTGGGCGGCGCTGCTCGGCCTCGTGGTCTTCGGCGACAGGCCCGGCTGGGCGACGCTGCTCGGCGCGCTGGTGATCTTCTCCGCCGCGACCTGGATGGCGCGGCGGGAGGCGGCGGGACGGGGCTGAGCCGCCGCCGCCCCCCCTCCCGGCCTCAGTTCGAGGTGATGCCGGCGACCGAGAGGATGGTGGCCAGCGCCGTCGCCACGCCCTTCACGCTCGGCCCCTTCTCGACATCGATCCATTCCTCCAGCGAGTGCTCGCGCCCGCCGCTGCCGCCCGTGCCGAGCGTCACCGCCGGGATGCCCAGGCTGATCGGGATGTTGCTGTCGGTCGAGGAGGCCTCGTGCACCAGGTCGTAGCCCTGGGCGCGGATCACCTCGGCGGCGATGCGGGCGAGGCGGGAGTCGCAGGGCGTCACCCCGGCGGGGCGGTCGCCGATGCGCGTCACCTCCACCTTGATCTCGCCCCTGGCCGTGTCCCGCGCCGCATTCTCATCCGCCGCCGCCTGCGGCAGCAGATCGAGGAAACGGGCCTCCAGCGCCGCCAGCCCGCCGGCCGAGGCCGAGCGCAGATCGACCTCCATCCAGGCTTCCTCGGGGATGGCGTTGATCGAGGTGCCGCCGCCCAGCCTGCCGATGGAATAGGTGGTCCTGGGCGAGGCCGGGACGCGGATGCGCGAAAGCCCGTCCGCCGCGCGCGCCAGGGCGAAGGCCGGGTTGACCAGGCCGAAGGCGCCGAAGGAATGGCCGCCCGGCCCGCGGAAGGTGACGCGGTAGCGCTTGCTGCCCACCGCCGCGTGCACCAGCCGCGCGGGATTGATGCCGTCCATGGCGATGAAGCCGGCCACCTGCTCGCGCCAGCGGCTGCGGCCGAAGAAGGCCTTCACGCCGCGCAGGTCGCCCGTGCCCTCCTCGCCGACCGAGGCGAGGAGCAGCAGTCCGGCCCGGGTGCGGAGGCCGGCGGCATCCAGGGCGCGCGCCATGGCCAGCAGCACGGCCAGACCACGCGTGTCGTCGCCGACGCCGGGCGCGCGCAGCACCGTGCCCTCGCGCCGCACCGTGACATCGGTGCCGGCGGGAAAGACCGTGTCGAGATGCGAGCAGAGCACGATCACGCCGGCCTCCAGGTCCGTCCCGGGGCGCAGGGCGGTGACATTGCCCTCGTCATCCGTCTCCACCTGCTCCAGCCCCTGGCCCCGCAGAAGCTCGGCATAGGCGGCGGCCCGCCGAGCCTCGCCGAAGGGGGGCGAGGGGATCTCGGTCAGGGCGACGAGCTGCTCGACGAAATGGTCGTGATCCGCCTCCAGGGCGGCGACCAGGCGGGCGAAGCCGGGTGCGGACAGCAGGGAGGCAGCTTCGGCGGCGGCGTCGCCACCCTCGGTGGCGAGCAGATGGCGGCGGAGGGCGGGAGCTTGATCGGTCATGGCGGAGCCTCGGCTGGACGGGGGCCGGAACCTCCGGCGCCGGGGCGCAGGGGTCAAGCCGCCGCGCCCGGGCCGCGCCTCAGGTGCCGACCCGAAGCGGGGCGGAAAGCTTGCGGAGGCAGGCGATGACGGACAGGGCGGTGATCCGGCCGGTCTTCGGATTCTCGCTCGGGACATTCTCGATGCTCATCGAGAAGCTGGCCGAATCCGCCTCCACCTCGACACGGTGGACGTTGCGGGTCAACGCGGGATCGGCCCAGATCTCCAGCTCCGTCCGGTCCGGCCCGATGCCCGCCAGGGACAGGGCCACGGCGACGTTGAGATTGGCGGGAAAGCCCACCGCCGCCTCGCGCGGGGTGCCCTTGAAGATGCGAAGGGGTTCGCGGATGTCGGAAATCGCGATGCCCTTCTCGATGAGATAGGGTGCGCCTTCCAGCCCGCGCACCGGCTTGCGCGTCACCATCCTCACCGAGCGGATCTCACCCTCCGCCGCGGCGGAGACGGCGTCGAGGCCGATCAGGGCGCCCGTCGGCACAATCAGCTGCGCCCCGTTCGCGCGCGCCAGCTCCACTAGCCCTTCATGCGACAACAGCGCGCCGGCGCTCAGGACCAACGCCTTCTTGCCGGCGGAGAGGAAGGGGGAAACGATCTCGGGAAGCAGGGCGCCCGGGGCACATTCGACGACGAGATCGGCCAGCGGCTCGAGTTCCGCGATCGCCAGCACCGGCACGGGGTTGTGCAGGCGGTTCATGCGGCGGGAGGCCGCCGCCCGGTCATGCGCGGAAACGGCGGTCAGCTCGCAGCCCGGCAGCCCCTCGTCGAGCGCCTGGGCGATGCGCATTCCCACGGCGCCGAAGCCGGCGATGGCGATACGAAGGGGGGGGCGGCGAAGCGGGGTCATGGCGTTCATCGGCAACCTCATGTGGCGCGGCAGAAAAGCCCGGACGACACGAGGCGGCAAAGCCTTTCTGGATTCGGCCCAGGCTCCGGTGCTTCGGCGAGGAGCGGATTCAGGACGCGAGGAGGCCCGGAAGGCCTCCTCGCGGCGAGGCTGGCGCCTGGGGGCGGTTTGGGGGAACCGCCAGCGCCAACCGGGTTGGCCACAAAGGGGGGGGGGAGGCGGCCGGCGCGGGGGGACTTACGGGGTGCCGCGACAATTGCCAAAGGCCAAATAATGGCGCGGTTACGAATCACGCGAACGTGAAAAAGGCCGGAACATGTCCCGGCCTTCTTCGTCTGCGCGCCGGTCAGGCGCTGTCCTAGCCGGCGGCCTCCGGGGCGTGCTCGTTCTCGCCATCGCCATCCGGCCGCGGAAGAGCCGGGACCGAGGCCTCGATGAACTCGAAGGTCAGGGCATCGTCCTTCTTGCCCACCTTGACCGCGCCACCCTTGGCCAGCTTGCCGAAGAGCAACTCCTCGGCCAGTGGCTTCTTGATGTACTCCTGGATGACACGCGCCAGCGGGCGGGCGCCATACAGACGGTCGTAGCCCTTCTCCGCCAACCACTCCTTGGCGGCGGAGGACAGCTCGATGGTCACGTTGCGATCCGCGAGCTGGGCCTCCAGCTGCATCACGAACTTCTCCACCACGCTGCCGACGATCTCCGGCGTCAGGTTGCCGAAGGGCACCACGGCGTCGAGGCGGTTGCGAAACTCGGGGGTGAAGAGGCGCTTCACCGCCTCCTCGTCCTCACCCTTCCGCTCCTCCCGGCCGAAGCCGATGCCGGCCTTGGCCATGTCCGCCGCGCCCGCATTGGTCGTCATGATCAGGATGACGTTGCGGAAATCGACGGTCTTGCCGTTGTGGTCGGTCAGCTTCCCGTGGTCCATCACCTGCAGCAGGATGTTGTAGAGGTCCTGATGGGCCTTCTCGATCTCGTCCAGCAGCAGCACGGCGTGCGGATGCTGGTCGATGCTGTCGGTCAGCAGGCCGCCCTGGTCGAAGCCGACATAGCCCGGCGGCGCGCCGATCAGCCGGCTGATGCTGTGCCGCTCCATGTACTCGGACATGTCGAAGCGGATCAGCTCGATCCCCAGCGTCTTGGCGAGCTGCTTGGCGACTTCCGTCTTGCCGACGCCGGTGGGGCCGGAGAAGAGGTAGTTGCCGATCGGCTTCTCGGCATCCCGCAGCCCGGCGCGGGACAGCTTGATCGCGGCCGAGAGGGCCTCGATCGCGTTGTCCTGGCCGAAGACCATCGACTTCAGGTCGCGCTCCAGGTTGCGGAGGGTTTCCTTGTCGTCCGAGGAGACGCTCTTGGGCGGAATACGGGCGATCTTGGCGACGATATCCTCGACATCCTTCAGGGTGACGGTCTTCTTCCGCTTCCCCTCGGGCTGCAGCATGCGCGAGGCGCCGACCTCGTCGATGACGTCGATCGCCTTGTCGGGCAGCTTGCGGTCATGGATGTACTTGGCGGAAAGCTCCACCGCCGCGCGGATCGCCTCGGGCGTGTACTTGACCTTGTGGTGCTTCTCGTAGTTGGTCTTGAGGCCGGTCAGGATCTTCACCGCGTCCTCGACCGTCGGCTCATTGACGTCGATCTTCTGGAAGCGGCGGACCAGGGCGCGGTCCTTCTCGAAGTAGGTCCGGTATTCCTTGTAGGTGGTCGATCCGACACAGCGCAGCGTGCCCTGGGCCAGGGCCGGCTTCAGCAGGTTCGAGGCATCCATCGCCCCGCCCGAGGTGGCGCCGGCGCCGATCACGGTGTGGATCTCGTCGATGAACAGGATCGAGCCTGGCTGCTGCTCCAGCTCGTTCACCACCGCCTTCAGCCGCTCCTCGAAGTCGCCGCGGTAGCGCGTGCCGGCGAGCAGGGAGCCCATGTCGAGGGCATAGATGGTCGACTTCAGCAGCACCTCGGGCACCTCGCCCTCGATGATCCGCTTGGCCAGCCCCTCGGCGATGGCGGTCTTGCCGACGCCCGGATCACCCACATAGAGTGGGTTGTTCTTGGTGCGGCGGCAGAGGATCTGGATGGTACGCTCGATCTCGTGGTCGCGCCCGATCAGCGGGTCGATCTTGCCCTGCTGCGCCTTCTTGTTGAGGTTCACGCAGTAGTTCGACAGCGCGTCCTGACCCCGGCGGCCCTGGGGCTTGTCCTCCTTTTCGCCGGGCTCCTCCGGGCTGGAGGGAGGCGTGGCGGGCGTACCCTGGACCGGCCGGCTGGCGCTGCGGCCGGGGGCCTTGGCGATGCCATGGCTGATGAAGTTCACCGCGTCGAGCCGCGTCATGTCCTGCAGCTGCAGGAAGTAGACGGCGTGGCTCTCGCGCTCGCTGAACAGCGCGACGAGGACATTGGCGCCCGTCACCTCGTCGCGTCCCGAGGACTGGACGTGGATGGCGGCCCGCTGCACCACGCGCTGGAAGCCGGCGGTGGGCTTGGGATCGCCCGAGCGCTCGGTCACCAGGCCGGCCAGGTCCTTGTCGAGGAACTCGGTCAGGTCGCGCTTCAGCTTGTCCTGATCGACGCCGCAAGCGCGCAGCACGGTGGCGGCGTCCGTATCGTCGACCAGGGCGAGGAGGAGATGCTCCAGCGTGGCATATTCATGCCGGCGGTCATTGGCGAGCCCGAGGGCCCGATGGAGCGTCTGTTCGAGGTTGCGGGACAGCATGCGGTACGACGCTCCCCTTCAAGAGCACGGCGCAGCCGGGGTGATCGGCCATCGCCGCAGGACAGGAACGGATCGGATGATCCGGATAACCGTAATGTGGTTCCTCACCCTCAAGACGGCGAGGGGTATTCTTAGTTTCAGCAGGTTACACAGAGATGAGCGTGCGATGCATCATTTTCCGCACGATCATTCCTTTTCGATCGTGCACTGCAGGGGGTGCTGATTCTGCCGGGCGAGGTCCATCACCTGGGTGACCTTGGTTTCCGCCACCTCATAGGTATAGACGCCGCAGACGCCCACGCCCCGGCGATGCACATGCAGCATGATGCGGGTTGCCTCCTCCCGGTTCTTCTGGAAGAAGCGCTCGAGCACATGGACGACGAACTCCATCGGCGTGTAGTCGTCGTTGAGCATCAGCACCTTGTACATGGCGGGCTTGCGGGTGCGGGCGCGGGGCTTGACCACGACCCCGGTGGCCGTGCCCTCGCCGCCGCCGTCCTGCCCCGCCCCTCCACTGGCACCGCGGATGGGGCGTTTGTCCTGATCCATCATAATTCCGCCGAAAGCCCACCCTTGTTCGTCATGCCGGAAACCGATTCTGACTCTGGCTGACGCACGCCGCCAGCGCCATCGCCGTTCCGCAGAGCCTCCCGTTAGCCCGCAGGATATCGGAGCGAAAGGGGCCAGGTGAAGGGCCACGCGGTCCGGCGAGGGAAAACCGGCCATCATCGCGGGACGGACCCATGCCCGGCGCGACGCCAGGAGGCCCGGAACGCAAAGGGCCGGCGACACCTTCGTGCCGCCGGCCCCCTCGTCATCGCCGGTGGAGGAGGCGGCGGTCCGGCCGCGCCTCCCCCGATGGCCTTCTCAGTTGAAGGCGGCCGGACGGCTCAGCTTCTCGAAGGCCAGCGTCATGCGGGCGACGATCGGGGCCGAGGACTGCTCGGCCAGCTTGAAGGCCGCCTCGTTCAGCTTGGTGGTCTCGGCCATCGTCTTCTCCAGCTGCGCCTTGGCGAAGCTGGTCTGCATCTCGGCGGCTTCCTTGATGCTCTTGACCGAGGACAGGGCCTTGGCGTTCTGCACGGCCTGCTCGTTCAGCGCCTGGAAGACGGCGAAGGCCTGCTTGCTGAGGTCCTGGAGGCCGGCCACATAGGTCTGGGTGGCCTTGGTCACCGCCTCGATATTGCCGCGGCTGAACTCCACCACGTCCTCGCTCGCCTTGTAGAAGCCCTCGGCCGAACGCGTCACCTGTTCCATGTTCTTCTCCATTGCCGTGCGGGCCTGCGCCACGCCTTCGTTCACAACATCCGTCGCCAGCTTCGGCGCGGCGGTGGGGTTACGCACCGCCTCCTCCGTCGCCTGCACGGCGGTTTCGGTCAGCCTCTCGGCCGCCGCGACGCCCGCCTGGGCCTTCTCCGTGGTCAGCTTGGTCACCTTGGCTTCACTGGCCATGGGTGCTCTCCTCGAACTCTGGCTCCAGAACCGGGAAGGAGCCGGTGCATCCGGCGGGTCGGCAGGGCCCCGGAGCCGGGGGAACCCTTGTTTACGCCTTTTGTGCAGCGCAACATAAAGCCGATATGGCAACGAGCCGGCGCGCTGTCGAGTCTTATTTTGCAGCGTACAAGAATTCTTTTCCACCTCCGAACGAAGAAAGTCACGGAGCCGTGAAGGCGGCGTTGCGCCAACTGTAAGAAATGTCTCTTAACCTCTTGTTAGAAGGCTGAGTTCCTGTTCAGTTCTCGATGACAGCTCTGCACGCATCCCGTTAGGATGCCTCCACCTCACTGGGGGGTGAGGACTTTTGGGGGATTCTCATGCAACTGACCCGCGCGATGCGGCAGCTGGGGCTGCTTGCCGCTTCGGCGCTCCTCGCTGCCGCGCTTCCTGGCGCCGCCAGGGCGCAGATCGGCAGCGAACGTTACGCCTCCGTGGTCATGGACCCACGGACCGGGACCGTGCTGTTCGGCAGCAACGCCGACGCGCCGCGCCATCCTGCGTCGCTGACCAAGATGATGACGCTCTATCTCGTCTTCGACGCGTTGCGCCGGGGCCAGCTCGACCTCGACCAGCGCCTGATGATGACCGACACGGCGGCGATGCGCCCGCCGTCCAAGCTCGGCCTGCCGCCGGGGCGGACGATCAGCGTCGAGAACGCGATTTATGCGCTGGTCACCAAGTCCGCCAATGACGTCGCCTCTCTGCTGGGCGAGACCCTGGGCGGCGGCAGCGAATCCCGCTTCGCGCAGATGATGACGCTGCGGGCGCGCTCCCTTGGCATGAGCGGTTCCACCTTCCGCAATGCCTCGGGTCTGCCGGACCCGGACCAGATCACCACGGCGCATGACATGGCCACGCTCGGGCGGCGCCTGCAGCAGGATTTTCCCGAGTACTACCATTACTTCGGCACCCGTCAGCATTCGATGGGCAGCATCACCTTGCGCAACCACAACCGCATGCTCGGCGAGTACGAGGGGGTGGACGGCATCAAGACCGGTTACATCACCGCCAGCGGCTTCAACATCGTCAGCAGCGCCAGGCGCCAGAACGCCCGGCTGATCGTCGCCGTGTTCGGAGGCAGTTCCTGGGTGGAGCGGGACCGCCATGCCGCCGCCCTGCTCGACCGCGGCTTCGCGCAGATCGGCGTGGGCGGCTCGGACTACTTCGCCCGCGCGACGCCTTCCACCGGCCTGGCCATGGCCGCCGTCGGTGGCGCCGCGCTGGCGGCCCGGCCGGTCCGGGGGACGGGGCTGGTGG
>NZ_JBSXMU010000107.1:0-10743 GCF_054073225.1 Teichococcus aerofrigidensis | reverse complement strand
GGTGTCGGCCCCGTCCGCCGCCAGGGCCCAGCCGGCGGCGATCAGCGTCGCGTTGGCCTCAGCGCCGCCGGCCTGGCAGACACCCAGCGCCCGCCCGAAACGGTCGCTGCCCCGCACCTGGCACGACACGTCGCGGCCGCGCAGCAGGCGGGCGAGGGCCTCGGCGGCCGCGGCGCCGCAATCGAAGCCGATGCCGGCGGCCGTGCCGCAGCTTTCGCCCCGGGCCGGCGAGAGCACGCCCCGCAGCCGGAGGGCACGGTCGCCGAGGAGCAGCGTGTCGCCATCGACGATCCGCAGCCGGGCCGCCGTGGCCTGCCACTGCTGCTCGCGGGGCGCGGATCCCAGGAGATGGGCGGGCAAGCCAAGTCCGGCCAGCACGAGCATGGCCAGGGCGCCCCCGCAGGCGAGTAGCGCGCCGCGCCAGCGCCGGGGCTGGCGGGCGGGTCGGAAGAGGCGGCGGCGACGGGGCACGGGAGGAATCGTTAAACCACCGATAGGCGCTGTTTCAAGCGCCACACGCAGGCGTGGTCGTGTTCAGCCGCCCTGCCAGAAAGTGTCCTGCCGCTCGAAGCGGCGCCAGGCCTCCAGCGCCGCCGCCCGGCTGTCGCGGGCCGCGGCCAGGGCCCAGCCCTCCGCCAGGCCGCCGGCCCAGGCCGAAGCACCGCCGCCCTCGGCCAGCCCGGCGATCAGATGCCGTGCCGTTACGCTGTCATTCGACAGGCCCAGCGCCTCCTGGAGTTCCGAGAGCCGCTTGAGGAAGCGGCGCGCCGCCTTGCCGGGCCAGAGCGGGGCGAAGAGCTCCGCGGTGTAGCGCAGGCGCTTGGCCTCCAGCCGCAGCTCATGCAGCTCGGTGTCGGACAGGGTGTCGATGTGGCGGGCGCGCCGGATCATCTTCCGGCGGCGCCGGTGCAGCAGGTGGCGCGCCTCCGGCCGCAACGGCCGTGCCGGCGCGGCATCGCGCCAGGGCGGCAGCAGGGCGAGACGCGTGGCCTGCCACATCATCCGCCGGAAGGGCGCGTCCTCCAGCATCGTCCGCAGCCTGGCATAGGCGTCCAGGCGGCGGCCCTCGGCCACACGCAGCAGGCGGGCCCAGCGGCGATCCTGGCCCACCGCCCGGGACAGATCCGAGGCCAGGCCACGCAGGAACACGTCCATCTCCCGCGCGTCGCCGAGCGCGCGGGCGAAGTCGCGCAGGGCGGTGTCGAGCGCGCGCAATTCGGGCCCGTCCAGCAGGGGCCGGAAGGTCTTCAGGCAGGAGCGCAGCCGGCGGGCGGCGACGCGCGACTGATGCACCCCCTCCGGCCCGAGATCGGGGCGGCAGAGCGGCGCCTGCGCCAGGATGGCCTCGGCCAGATGGCCGATGGCGAGCGGCAGGGCGGCCTCGACGGTCTCCACCGCGCCCAGATCCGGCGCGCCGCGCCGTCGCGGCCGGGCCGGGCCGCCCCGGGCGAGGGCGAAGGCCTGCTCGTCCAGACTGGCGCCCGCCGGCAGCAGCGGGAGCGTTTCGGCCAGGGCCTCGACGAGGTCCAGCACCGCCGGCGCCGGCCCGGAGAAGGTCACGCCGCAGAAGGGCGCCTCGGGCGCGGTGGCGGTCGCGGCGCGCAGCCGGCCCTGGCGGAACCGCAGGGCGATGCCGCCCAGGCTGCCGCGCCCGGTGCGCCCGGCATAGCTGGCGCGGGGCAGGAGGATCGCGCCCTCCAGCGCATCCGGCACGGCCTCGGCGGGGAGGGGGTGGGGGGCACCGGCACTCAGGCCGGGGGCCGAGGGGCCTTCCGGCGGCATGAGGGGACAGAGGTCCCGCGGGCCCCGGAGGCTGGCGCGCAAGGCCAGGCCGGCCTCCGCCAGCCGGCCCTCGGCACTGTCCAGCCAGAGCCATTCCTCCGGCACGGTGCGGGGGCGCCGCAGCCCGGCCAGGGCGGGGTGCCGCCACAAGGCCGCCGCCTGCCCGGCCGGCAGCGTGGCCTCCAGGGTCAGGGAGGGCTGGGCCGGGGGGGAGGCGGGCGCCGGCGTCGGATCGCTGCTCATCCCGCCATCTCTGGAAGGTCGTTGGGAGCGACGAAGCGCACGAGCCGCCCGCCGCCCGCCTCCAGCAGCCGCCAGGGCGCGGCGATGGCGAACTCCGCCAGCGCGCCGGTCGGATATCCTCCCGCCAGCCGCTGCGTGCCGGGAGCCTTGCCCGCCATGCCGGCCGGACCCGCCAGGGCCAGCGCCAGGTCGTGCAGGCCGGGATTGTGGCCGATCAGCAGCAGGCTGCGCGCCGTCTCCGGTGCCTCCCGCAGGGTCTCCATCAGCCGGGGCCAGGGCGCCAGGTAGAGATCGTCCATCGGCTCGACCAGCGGGCTGTCCGGCAGCGGCGAGAGGGCCTCGAGCGTCTGCAGCGTGCGCCGCGCGGAGGAGACGAGCACGATGTCCGGCGCCAGGCCGAGTTCGCGCATCACGCCGGCCATGATGGTGGCGGCGCGTCTGCCCCGCGTGTTCAGGGGCCGGGCGTGGTCCGGCAGGCTTGGATCGTCCCAGGACGACTTCGCATGCCGCAGCAGGAGCAATTGCCGCATGCGGCCAGTTTGGCACGGCACGGCCCGTCTGTCTCGGGGGGGACGGAGGACAGGCTTCCGCTTTCCGCTGGCGGTCCCATCTCTGTCCGCGGGAACGAGGGGCGAAGCATGGCGACAGGGCGACGGATGAGCGGCGGATCGGTGGGCCGGCGGGGCCTTCTGGCGGCCCTGCTGGCGCTGCCCGGCCTTTCCGCCCGCGCCGCCATCCCGCCGGCGGGCTACCGCTTCCGGGTCCTGCGGGGCGACAGCGAGATCGGCACGCATCTCGTCCGCGCCGAGCCGGACGGCACCATCCGGACCGAGGTCGCCCTCGCGGTGACGATGCTCGGCATCACCGTCTACCGCCACGCGCATGACTATTCCGAGCGCTGGCAGGGCGAACGCCTGCTGGGCTTCGCCTCCCGGACGCTGCGGAATGGCCGGGAGACGCGGCTGCGGCTGGTGGCCACGGCGGAGGGCCTCGCCGGCGAGGGGCCGGAGGGCGCGCTGCGGCTGCCGGCGGAGGCCGCGCCACTGTCCTGGTGGGAACCCGGCCGCATGGGGCGGCCCCTGTTCAACGCCCATACCGGCCGCATGCTGGACGGCGCCCCCCGGCGCGACCAGCTCGGGGCGCTGATGCGGTGGCGCTGGCCGGAGGGCGACATGGCCGCGCTCTATGATGCCGCGGGACGCTGGGTCGGTTTCACCATGCGCGGCGATGACGGCAGCGCCATCCGCTACGAGGCGTTCTGATCCGGCCATCCTGCAATCGTGATGACGTCCTCGCGGGGGGAGGGCGCATTAAACCTCGGAGCGGACAGGGCCGGCGGATCGCGCTCCCCTTGTGATGCCCGACGCGGACAGCCCACCGGCTAGACAATTTCTCCTGGAAGCATCGGCATGGCGTCCTGGCTCCACGGCCTTCTGGCCCAGTCCCCCGAGATCGCCATCTTCCTTTCGCTGGCCGGCGGCTACTGGATCGGCAAGTTCCGCTTCGGCAAGTTCCAGCTCGGCGGCGTCGCCGGTTCGCTGTTGGTGGCGGTGCTGATCAGCCAACTCGGCGTGCATGTCGACAACGGCATCAAGGCGGTGCTCTTCGCGCTGTTCATCTACGCGGTGGGCTTCGAGAGCGGACCGCAGTTCTTCCGCTCCCTCGGCCGCCACTCGGTGCGGGAGATCATCCTGGCCGCGGTGCTGGCGATCAGCGGCCTCGTCACCGTCGTCATCCTGGCGCGGATCTTCGGGCTGGACAAAGGCATGGCGGCCGGACTCGCCGCCGGCGGGCTGACCCAGTCGGCGATCATCGGCACCGCCGGCGCGGCGATCGAGAAGCTGGGCCTCGCCGCCGATGAAACCCAGCGCCTGCAGGCCAATGTCGCCATCGGCTACGCCGTGACCTACATCTTCGGCTCCTTCGGCGCCATCCTGATCTGCGTCAACGCCCTCGAATGGCTGATGGGCCGCAGCATCCGCGACGACGCCATCAAGGCCGAAACCGCGTTGCTGGCGGGCGCGCCGGTCTATGGGCCGGGGGAGCAGCCCGCCATGCCGCCGCTCGTCGGGCGGCTCTATCGCATCGGCGCCTCGGCCGGGCGGAGCGTCGCCGAGCTGGAGGGCATGGCGGATGACACGGTGAGCGTCGAACGCGTGCGGCGCGGCAATGCCCTGATCGGCCTGCAGCCGGACCTGCGGCTGGAGAAGGACGACATCGTGCTGATCGTCGGACGGAGGCCCGGCGTGGTCAGCCTGGCATCGCAGGCGGGCGACGAGGTGCAATCGGCCGAGGGCATGGATGTCATCATGCTGACGCGGGACGTCGCCGTGGCGAACCGAGCGTTCATCGGCCATACGGTGGCGGAGATCCGCGGTCAGGTGGACGAGGCGGTGCGGCATGGTGTCTATGTCACCGGCCTGACGCGGGCCGGGAAGCCCGTTCCGGTGACGAAGGAGACGCGCGTCGAGGCGGGGGACGTGGCCACCCTCTATGGCTCCGCCAAGGATGTGGAACGGGCCGTGCAACTCGCCGGCACCGCCGTGGTGCCAAGCGACAAGACCGATTTCGTCTTCCACGGTCTCGGCCTCGTCGTCGGCCTGCTGATCGGCCTCCTGGTGCTGCGGATCGGCGCCGTGCCGCTGACGCTTGGCAGCGGCGGCGGCGCGCTGCTCTCGGGCCTCATCTTCGGCTGGTACCGCAGCCGGCACCTGGCCATCGGCAACATGCCCACCGCCGCCTCCACCCTGCTGCGCGACCTGGGCCTGGCCGGCTTCGTCGCCGTGGTCGGGCTGCAATCCGGGCTGCAGGCCGTCAGCACCATAGCCAGCAGCGGGCTCTCGATCTTTCTCCTGGGCGTCGTCGTCACCGTGGTGCCGCTGGTCGTCACCATGCTCGTCGGGCGCTACCTGCTCCGCTACGACAATGCGGCGATCTTCGCCGGCGCGCTGTCAGGGTCGCGCAGCGCCAATCCGGCCTTCGGCGAGGTGCTGGACAAGGCCGGCAACGCCATCCCGACCACGCCCTTCGCCATCACCTATGCCCTGGCCAATGTCTTCCTCACCCTTCTCGGGCCGCTCGTCGTCGCCTTCGCCTGAACCGCCAGCAAGGACAAGACGCCCATGACCGACTACAGCCAGTACGCCAAGCTCAGCCCGTTCGAGCTGAAGGACGAACTCATCCGGCTGGCCTCCGGGCGGGAGAACCGGCTGATGCTGAACGCCGGTCGCGGCAATCCGAACTTCCTGGCCACCCTGCCGCGGCGCGCCTTCTTCCGCCTCGGCCTCTTCGCGACGAACGAGGCGGAGCTTTCCTTCTCCTACATGCCGGATGGCGTCGGCGGCCTGCCGCAGCTGGAGGGGATCGAGGGCCGCTTCGAGCGCTTCACGGCCGAGCATCGCGACCAGCCGGGCGTGCTCTTCCTCAGCCGCGCGCTCAGCTATGTGCGCGACCAGCTCGGGCTTTCGGCCTCGGATTTCCTGCATGAGATGGTCGAGGGCGTTCTCGGCTGCAACTACCCGGTGCCGCCGCGCATGCTGCGCGTCAGCGAGGAGATCGTGCGCAACTACATCGTCAAGGAGATGGTCGGCGGCTATCTCTCGACAGGCGGCGTCGACCTCTTCGCCGTGGAGGGCGGCACCGCCGCCATGGCCTATGTCTTCCACACCCTGCAGCAGAACGGCCTGGTGCGGCGTGGCGACAAGGTGGCGATCGGCCTGCCGGTCTTCACGCCCTATATCGAGATCCCCGAACTCGCGGAGTACGGTCTCGAGGAGGTGGCGATCCACGCCGATCCCGCGCAGAACTGGCAGTATCCGGATTCCGAGCTGGAGAAGCTGAAGGACCCGGCGGTCAAGATCTTCTTCTGCGTCAACCCGAGCAATCCGCCTTCGGTGAAGATGGATGACCGCAGCCTGCAGACCGTGGCGCGCATCGTGGCGCAGGACCGGCCGGACCTCTTCATCCTGACCGATGACGTCTACGGCACCTTCGCCGATGACTTCCGCTCGCTCTTCGCGGTCTGCCCGCGCAACACCATGCTCGTCTATTCCTTCTCCAAGTACTTCGGCGCGACAGGCTGGCGGCTTGGCGTCATCGCCACGCATCGGGACAATGCGCTGGACGCGGCGCTGGCGGCCCTGCCGGAGGCCGAGAAGGCCGATCTCGTCGCGCGCTATTCCTCACTGGTGCCGGATGTCGCGGCACTCCGCTTCATCGACCGGCTCGTCGCCGACAGCCGCGCCGTGGCATTGAACCACACGGCCGGGCTCTCGACGCCGCAGCAGGTGCAGATGGTCCTCTTCTCGCTCTTCGCCCTGATGGATGAGAACGAGGGCTACAAGGCGCAGCTCAAGAAGCTGATCCGCCGCCGCGAGGCGACGCTCTACCGCGAGCTGGGGATGCCGCCGCAATCCGATCCGAACGAGGTGGGCTACTACACCCTGCTCGATCTGGAGCGTATCGCGCGGCACCTCTATGGTGAGGAGTTCGCCGCCTGGATCAAGGAGAAGGCCGGTGCCGGGGACATGCTGTTCCGCATCGCCGACCAGACGGGCATCGTGCTGCTGCCCGGACGCGGCTTCGGCGCCGACCAGCCGGCCGGTCGCGTCTCCCTCGCCAATCTCAACGAATACGAGTATGCGCGGATCGGGCGTGCCCTGCGCGGCATGGCGGAGGAGTACCACGCCGCCTTCGAGAAGGAGAAGGGCGCGCCTCCGGGCTGAAGGCGCGCCGCCGCGGCCGGTTCAGGCGTGCTCCAGCCGCGATCCGGCCGGCCGCACCACATCGCCATGGCGCGCCGCGTGCAGCACCTCCGGCGTGACGTCGCGGACATCCCGGGTGCCGGTCAGCGCCATGCTGACATCCAGCTCCTTGCGGATGATCTGCAGGGCCTGCGTCACGCCCGCCTCGCCACCCGCCGCCAGGCCATAGAGCCAGGCCTTGCCGATCATGCAGCCCCTGGCGCCGAGCGCCAGCGCCTTCAGCACGTCCTGGCCCGAGCGCACGCCGCCGTCGAAGAGGATCTCGGTCTTGTCGCCCACCGCCTCGGCGATCGCCGGCAGCACGGAGATCGAGGAGGGCGCGCCGTCGAGCTGCCGTCCACCGTGGTTGGAGACGACGATGGCATCCGCCCCGGTATCGGCGGCGATCCGCGCGTCATCGATGTCCAGCACGCCCTTCAGGATGAGCTTCCCCGGCCAGATGCTGCGGATCCAGGCGACGTCCTTCCAGGACAGCGAGGGATCGAACTGCCCGGCGATCCAGTGCGACAGGGTGGCCAGGCCCTCCTTCGCACCCGGCGCCTCGGTCAGGTTGCCGAAGGTCTTGCGCCGGCCGCGCAGCACCTTGAGCGCCCAGGATGGCTTCGTCATGACGTCGAGCGCGTTCCGCAGCGTCAGCTTGGGCGGCACGGCCAGGCCGTTCTTGATGTCGTTGTGCCGCTGGCCCTGGATCTGCAGGTCGAGCGTCAGCACCAGCGCCGAGCAGTTCGCGGCGATGGCGCGCTCCACCAGGGAGCGGCTGAAGCCCCGGTCGCGCATGACGTAGAGCTGGAACCAGAAGGGCAGCTTGGTCGCCTCCCAGACATCCTCGATCGAGCAGATCGACATGGTCGAGAGGGTGAAGGGGATGCCGAAGGCATGCGCCGCGCGGCGGCCGAGGATCTCGCCATCGGCGTGGAACAGCCCGGTCAGCCCGGTCGGCGCGATGGCCACCGGCATGGAGACCGGCTCGCCCAGCATGGTCGAGGCCAGGTTGCGCTCGGAGACATCGATCATGACCCGCTGGCGCAGCTTCAGCGCCGCCAGATCCTCGCGGTTGGCGCGGTAGGTCGCCTCGTCGTAGGAGCCGCGGTCGGCGTAGTCGAAGATGGCGCGCGGGATGCGGCGGCGGGCGATCCGGCGCAGATCCTCGATATTGGTGACGGTCGGCATGGCGCATCCTTCGGCGGCGGGTCGGTGGCCGGCATTGTCACCCGCACCGCGCTCTTGGTAAAGTCTTTTGACCAGGAGGAGGGAGCATGCCCGACCCGACCCGACCGCCGCCCATCCGGCCACAGCCGATCCGACCACAGCCCCTGGCCGGCGCCGTGGCCAGCCATCTGGAGACGCTGATCCTGGAGGGCGTGCTGCGTCCCGGCGAGCGCCTGGCACCGGAGCGCGAGCTGGCGGAGGCCCTCGGCGTCTCGCGCCCTTCGCTGCGCGAGGCGCTGGCGCAGCTGGAGAACAGGGGCCTGCTGACCGGCTCGCGCGCCGGCACGCAGGTGGCGGATTTCCTGGCGCCGCTGAGCGGACCCCTGGCCACGCTCTTCGGCCAGAGCCCGCGGATCGCCCGGGACTATTTCGAGTATCGCAGGCTGATGGAGCCGGAGGCGGCGGCCCTGGCGGCGCGGCGCATTACGGACCCCGAGCGCGTGGCGCTGCGCGAGGCCCTGGCCGCGATGGAGGCGGCGCACCGGCGCGCCGTGCCGACGGAGGAGGCGGAGGCCGATCTGCGGCTGCACCGGCTGTTGCACGAGGCCAGCCACAACCTGGTGCTGCTGCATGTCCTGCGCGTCCTGGCCGATCTGCTGCGGCGGGGCATCCTGGTCAGCCACGAGCAGTACTGGCGGCGCGACGATCTGCGCGGCGCGATCCTGGCGCAGCATCTGGGGATCGGGGAGGCGGTGCTGGCCGGAGACGCGGCGGCGGCGGCGGAGGCCATGCGCGGCCATATCGACTTCACCGAATCGGCCTTCCAGGCCTTCCGCGCCGGTGAGGAGAGGCTGGCGGAGAGCCTTCGCATGCGCGATCGGCGCGGGCTGGTGGCGGAGGATTAGCCAAGGCCGCCACCGCTTTGTTCCGGCGCCGGCTGACCCTACACTGCGAGACCGCGTCATCGGTCGGGCGGAGGTGGGGGATATGGCGGAACGACGGCCGGGTGGAGCGGACGTGATGGACGAGGCCACCGCGCGGCTGCTGGCCGGGCCGGTCGGCGAGGCCATGGCCGAGGCGGCCCGCTATGCCGGGCAGGCCCTCTCCGCCAACACCCTCCGGGCCTATGCCAGCGACTGGCGCGCCTTCCAGGCCTGGTGCGAGGCCGGCGGCGCTCGCGCCCTGCCGGCGGCGCCGGTGGTGGTGGCCGGCCATCTCGCCAGCCTGGCCGGCCGCGTCGGGCGCAGCGCGCTCTGGCGTCGGCTGGCCGCGATCGGTCACATGCACCGCCAGGCCGGCGAGCCCTGGGATCAGCGGCATCCGGCCATCCGCGCCACGCTGCGCGGCATCCTCGGCCAGCATGGCGTGGCGGCGCGGCCGGCGGCGGCGCTGACCTCGGCCGAGGTGAAGCGCCTGCTGAACGCCTGCGGCACCGACATGGCGGGCCTGCGCGACCGGGCGCTGCTGCTGGTCGGTTTCGCCGGCGCGCTGCGCCGCTCCGAGATCACCGGCATCGACCGCGAGCATCTTCGCTTCACCGCCGAGGGCATGACGGTCGGGATTCCACGCGCCAAGGGGGACCAGGAAGGCGAGGGGGCGCGCGTCGGCATCCCGCGCGGGCTCAACCCGCTCACCTGCCCGGTGCGGGCAATGGAGACCTGGCTGCAGCGGGCGCGCATCGAATGGGGGGCGGTGTTTCCCAGCCTGACGCGGGGCGGGCGGCCGCGCGGCCGGCTGAGGCCCGCCGGGGTCTGGTTCATCCTGCGCCGCCGGGCCGAGCGCGCCGGACTGGCCGTGGATGCCGCCGAGCGCCTGTCGCCGCACGGGCTGCGCGCCGGCTGCATCACCGAGGCCTATCTGCGCGGCGCGCTGGACGAGCAGGTGATGCACCATGCCCGGCAGAAGAGCATCGCCACCACCCAGGCCTATCGCCGCCGCGCCCGCATCACCCGCGACAGCCCCGCCCGCCTGCTCGACCTGTGAGGGCCGCCGCATGATCCCGGAGCGGACCGACTGGCTGCGCCACAGCCTCACCGTCATCGGCGCCACGGCGGAGGTGGCGCGGTTCCGTGCCGCGGCGGCAGGGCCGGGGATCATTCCCTGGCGGCGCGACCTGGCGCGGCTGGAGGAGGAATGGTTCCTCGGCCTGGCCGCGCCGCTGGAGGGCGAGCGGGCCATCAGCCTGCGGGGAGCGCGGCTGCTGGCGCGCCGGCTGCGCGACGCCGTGGCCCTGCACGAGGCCCAGGCGCAGGCGCGCGCCATGGCGGAGGATCGTGCCTGTCCCTTCGACCTGCACCGCCTTCTGCCGGTGCCGGCGTCGCTGCTGGCTCTCGGCCCGGACGAGGCGGAGAGCCGGGACTGGCTCTGGCGGCACTGGGGCACCGGCCGCGCCGTGCGGCAGGTGCACGAACTGCCCGTGACGCGGGACCGCCGGTTGCGGCGGACGGACCGTTGGGTCGTGGCCTTCTGGTCGGCCGACTGGTCGCCCTGGCCGGCCCTGCTGCGGCTGCGGCGCGGCTGGCCGGCCCTGCGCCTCGATCTGGCGCCGCATTACGATGACGGCTGACACCGCCCCGCCGCCCGCCATGCCCTGGACGGAGGAGGCGGATCCGGCGGAGCGGCCGGAGCTTCTCACCGAGCTGGGGCGGCTGCCGCTGCTGCCGCTGCTGGAGGCGCTGGCCTCGGCCCTGGCGGCGCGGCGAGCGCCGCTGGAACGCCAGGGCGACTGGGTGTTGCTGGCGAGCGAGCTGGTGCTGCTGCGGTCGCGGCCTCCGCCACCCCGTCGGGCCGGCGGGGCGGCGGAGGC
>NZ_JBSXMU010000106.1:0-10893 GCF_054073225.1 Teichococcus aerofrigidensis | reverse complement strand
TGGCCGAGCTGGCGCCGGGCGTGACGCTCGACGAGGTGCGCGAGAAGACCGAGGCGGCCTTCACCACGGCGCCCGGGATCGGTTGAGGAACCCCCGGCCGGAGGGGCGCTCCTCCGGCCGGCCCCCGTCAGCCGGTTTGCCTCACCACTTGTAGGTGAGGCTGCCCAGGACGTTCAGGCGGTTGCCGTAGAAGCAGCCGTTCTCGCCCGAGCAGCGGCCGACATAGCGCGTATCCGCCAGGTTGCTGGCGGCGACGGCGAATTCGAAGCCCTTCGCCCGTTCGCTCAGCTTCGACAGGTCGTAGCGCAGCGCGGCGTCGAAGAGGGTGGTGGAGGGCACGACCGCGCCACCGGTGTTCACCGCCGAGGTATTGCCGAGATAGCGGATGCCGGCGCCGAGCGTCAGGCCGGAGAGCGGGCCCCGGGCCTGCACGAAGGTGTACTCGGCATAGAGCCCGGCATTGTTCTTGGCGACGCCGGCCGGGCGGTGGCCGAGCTCGGCCGCCGTGTTGCTGCGGGTGATCTCCGGGTCGAGATAGGTGTAGGACGCGACCAGGCTGACGCCCTGGCCCAGCTCCGCCACCCCCTCGACCTCGACGCCGCGCACGCGGATCTCGCCCACCGCCACCTGATCGAAGGGGCTGTTCGGGTCCGGCGTCAGGGTGTTCTTCTGCGTCAGATGGAAGGCGGCGACCTGCATGAAGCTGCGCAGGCCGCGCGGCTGGTACTTCAGGCCGACCTCGTACTGCTCGCCCTCCAACGGCTGCCAGGCATTGCCGGCGCCGTCGGTGCCGATCTGCGGCTGGAAGGAGCGGGCATAGCTGGCATAGGGGGCGAGGCCGTTATCGGCCAGGTAGAGCGCGCCGAGGCGCCAGGTGAAGGCGTCGTCGTTCTGGTAGCGCGTGATGCCCGCGTCGCGGTCGTCCACATCGGACAGCGCCCAGTCCTGGCGGATGCCGGCGGTGACGACCAGGCGGTCGAAGCGGATCTGGTCCTGCAGGTAGAGGCCGTATTGTGTGTTCACCTGCCGCACATTGTCATAGGGCGCGGTCAGCGCCGGGACGGGGCTGCCATAGACCGGCGCGAAGACATCGAGCCCGCTGGCGAAGGCGAAGTACTGCGCGTTGCGGTAGTTGATCTGGCTGTAGTCGAAGCCGCCCAGCAGGGTGTGGCGCACCGGCCCGGTGGTGAACTCGGCCTTCACCTGATTGTCCACCTGGAAGGTGGCGACATCGATATCGGCGCGGTAGGCGAAGCGGTTCAGCGTCCGCCGGTCGGCCTGCAGGCCGCCGCCATAGACCTGCTCCCAGTCGATCTCGGTCTGGGCGTAGCGCAGGTTCTGCTGCACCGACCAGACATTGTTGAAGCGGTGCGAGATCTCGTAGCCGACGCCGAACTGTGTGCGGTTGAAATGGTCGAAGTCCGGCTCGCCGGTGAAGCGGTCGCGGCTGATGCGGCCGAAGGGCGTGCGCACGACCGTGCCGTCATAGGGCAGGAACTGGTTCCCCGAGGTCTGGTCGCGCTGATAGTAGGTCAGCAGCGTCAGGCTGGTGTTGTCATCGGGACGGAAGGTGAGGGAGGGCGCCAGGAAGATGCGGTCGTCCTTGACGTAATCCACCGTCGTGTCGGCGTCGCGCACCAGCCCGGTGAAGCCATAGAGCCACTTGCCGTCGGCGGTCAGCGGGCCGCTCGATCGGCCCTGCGCCTGCAGGCGGTTGTGCAGCCCGGCGGTGAGCCGCACCTCCCCGGTGGCGAAGTCGCTCGGGCGGCGCTGCACCATGTTCACGAGGCCGCCGGGCGCGATCTGCCCGTAGAGCACCGAGGTCGGGCCGCGCAGCACCTCGTAGCGCTCCAGCCCGTAGGTCTCGAAGACGCTGCCGGCATAGCCGGTGTTGTAGCGCAGCCCGTCGAGGAAGAGGCCGTTGTCCTGGGCGTTGAAGCCGCGCAGCTGGAACCAGTCGGTGCGGCTGTCGGTGCCGTAGTTCTCGCCGCGGATGCCGGCGGTGTAGCGCAGCGCCTCGCCGAGCGTCTGCGCCTGGCGGGCGTCGATCTGGTCGCGCGGGACGACGCTGATGGATTGCGGATTCTCGATCAGCGGCGTGTCGGTCTTGGTGCCGGTGATCTGCTGCTCGGCGACGAAGCCCCGCACCGGATCCAGGGCCCGCTCGGCCTGGCCGGTGACGTCCACCTCCGGCAGCAGCTGGACCGTGCCATCGGCCGCCTGGGCGAGGGCGCCGGCCACCGGCAGGGCCAGCGGCGCGGCGAGTGCAGTGCCCAGCAGGAGAAGCAGTCGGCGCGGGGCCGTGGGCGAGGAGGGCATGGCGTTCTCCGGAGGGCTGCATCCCGCCCATGGCATTCCTGAGAACGCTTCGCAATGACAATCACGGACGCTCCGCGCGCGGGCCACGGCTTTCCGCCGGCCTGTGTCACGGGCGCCACGAAGCGGGGAAAAGCCCTATCGCACGGCGGTTTGCCGCCGGGGCTGGGCCGCGCGGTCGGGGGGCGCCGCCGGCGACGGCGGGGGCTGCCAGTCCAGGACCGGCACCGGCGCCGGTATTGGCGCGAGGGCCGGCGAGCCGCCGGCGGCCGGGGCCTGCCAGAAGCGGTCGAACTGGCTGCTGGTGCTGGTCATCAGATCCCCGCGCGGGCCGGTGTCATTCGGCCAGCTTTGTGCCTGGGCCAGACCGGGGGCGAGTACGGCCGCCGCCAGGAGCAGCAATCCGGGCGCGAATCTCATGGGATCGACATCCATTCCAGGTGGTGTCGTATCCTGGCGTCACGGCCGGACGGATTTCAAGCCTCCTTCGTGCCCCGGCCCCGCGGGAAGGGCCTCAGCGCAGGCCGAGCCAGGCGAGGATCAGCAGGCCGAGGGCGATGCGGTACCACGCGAAGGGGGTGAAGCCGATGCGGCTGATCACGTTCATCAGCCAGCGGACCACCAGCAGCGCAACGATGAAGGCGGCGATGAAGCCCACCGCGATCTGCCCGCTGGCCGAGAGGTCCAGCACCGCGCGGTTCTTCCACAGGCTGAAGGTGGTGGCGGCGATCATGGTCGGCACCGCGAGCAGGAAGCTGAACTCGGCGGCGGTGCGGCGATCCACGCCGACCAGCAGGGCACTGATGATGGTGGCGCCGGAGCGGCTGGTGCCCGGGATCATCGCCAGTGCCTGGCCGAAGCCGATCAGCAGCGCGGCCAGCGGCCCGATCTCCGGCACGGAATGGATGCTGGGCGCCGGGCGCAGCCTCTCGATGGCGATGATGACGATGCCGCCCAGGATCAGCGCCACCGCGACGACGAAGGGCGTGTAGAGCAGGTCCGTCACCGTCCTGTAGAGCGTGGCGCCGAAGACCATGGCGGGCAGGAAGGCCAGCAGCAGGTTGAGGGCGAAGTAGTATTCGGTGCTGCCCCGCTTCCACATGCCGAAGGCGATGCGCAGCAGCGTCGCGCGGAACAGCCAGATCACCGCCAGCACGGCGCCGAGCTGGATGCTGATCTCGAAGGTCTTGCCGGGCGGCCCCTGGAAGCCGATGGCCTCGCCGAGAAGGATCAGGTGGCCGGTGGAGGAGATGGGGAGGAACTCGGTCAGCCCCTCCACGATCCCCATCATCAGCGCGGAGAGAAGCGAGGCGAAATCCATGGCGACATCCTGCTCTGGGATGGCCCGGATAGCTCGCACCGCCGGAACTGTCACGCCGCACGAGACCCCGGCTGCCGCCGCCCGGGATGAAATCCAGGACAGGGGCGGTCAGGATCGCGTCAGCGGCCCGATCGGGGGCCCAATCGGGGACCCGACCGGGGGGCGATCAGCGCACGGTCTGGCCGGCGGTGAAGGCGAAGTTGTCGAAGGAGTTCTCGGCGACGCGGAACCAGGCGTAGCTGTCGTCGCGGAAGCGGCGCTGCGACTCCCAGAGCTTCCTGAAGCGCTCGTTCTTCGCCGAGATCTCGTCGTACAGCTCATGCGTCGCCTTCCAGGAGGCGGCGAGGATCTCGCGCGACCAGGGGCGGAGCTGCGCGCCGGCGGCGATGAGGCGGCGCATGGCCTGCGGGTTGGCGGCGTCGTAGCGCGCGGTCATGTCCTGGTCGGCCTCGGAGCAGGCGGCCTCCAGCGCCGCCTTGTAGGCGGGCGGCAGGGCGTCGTGCGCCTGCTTGCCGATCAGCAGCGCGGTGCGGGCGGAGGGCTCCCAGAAGCCGGGGAAGTAGTAGTTCGGCGCCACCCGGGCGAAGCCCAGCTTCTCGTCGTCATAGGGGCCGACGAACTCGACCGCGTCCAGCGTGCCCCGCTCCAGCGCCGGGTAGATGTCGGCCGCCGCCACCTGGGTCGGCACCGCGCCAAGCTTGGCGAAGACCTGCCCGGCGATGCCGGCGATGCGGAACTTCAACCCCTGCAGGTCGGCCAGCGTCTTCACCTCCTTGCGGAACCAGCCGCCCATCTGGGCGCCGGTGTCGCCGGCCGGGATGAAGACGATGTTGTAGTCGGCGAAGAACTCCTGGGCCAGGGCGGCGCCGCCCCCGTGGCTGTACCAGGCCTTGTTCATCCGGGTGTTCAGGCCGAAGGGGATGGTGGTGAAGAAGGCGAAGGTCGGGTCCTTGCCGATCCAGTAGTAGGCCGGCGCGTGGGCGCATTCGACCGTGCCGGCCTGCACCGCGTCCAGCGCCTGCAGCCCGCCGACGATCTCGCCGGCCGGAAAGACGCGGATCTGGAACTTGTTGTCCGTCATGGCGGCGACGCGGCGGGCGATCAGCTCCGGGGCGCCGAACAGGATGTCCAGGTTGCGCGGGAAGGCGCTGGTCAGGCGCCAGCGCACCTCGGGGGCGGATTGCGCCAGGGCGGGTGCGGCGAGGGCGGCCGGCGCGGTGGCGGCGGCGCCGAGCAGGGCGCGGCGGTTCATGACGGTGTCTTCCTCCCCAGGGGATGCGGCGGCCGGTTGACCCGGCATTCACCTGCTTTATCCCGGAACGATGCGGGGCGAAACCATCCTGCGCGAACCAATGGACGGCGAACCAGGGGGCGCGAAGCCGGTGGGCCGGCCCCGCCGGGGGGCCGGCCACGCGGTCGGTCAGTAGCGATAGGCCTCGTGCTTGAACGGGCCGCTCGCCGGCACGCCGATATACTCCGCCTGGGCGGGGGACAGCCTGGTCAGCTTGGCGCCGACCTTGGCCAGGTGCAGGGCCGCCACCTTCTCGTCCAGCTTCTTGGGCAGGGTGTAGACCTTGCACTCGTAGTTCTGGTGGTTGGTCCAGAGCTCGATCTGCGCCAGCGTCTGGTTGGAGAAGCTGGCGGACATCACGAAGCTCGGGTGCCCGGTGGCGTTGCCGAGGTTCACCAGGCGGCCTTCCGACAGCACGATCAGGCGCTTGCCGTCGGGGAAGATCACCTCGTCCACCTGCGGCTTGACATTGTCCCACTGGAAGTTCCGCAGGGCGCCGATCTGGATCTCGCTGTCGAAGTGCCCGATGTTGCAGACGATGGCGCGGTGCTTCATCGCCCGCATGTGGTCGAGCGTGATGACGTCCACATTGCCGGTCGCGGTGACGAAGATGTCGCCCTTCGGCGCCGCATCCTCCATCGTCACCACCTCATAGCCTTCCATGGCGGCCTGCAGGGCGCAGATCGGGTCGGCCTCGGTCACCATCACGCGGCAGCCGGCGTTGCGCAGCGAGGCGGCCGAGCCCTTGCCGACATCGCCATAGCCGGCGACGACGGCGATCTTGCCCGCCATCATCACGTCCGTGCCGCGGCGGATGGCGTCGACCAGGCTCTCGCGGCAGCCATAGAGGTTGTCGAACTTCGACTTGGTGACGCTGTCGTTCACGTTGATGGCTGGAACCTTCAGCGTGCCCTTCTTCGCCATGTCCCACAGGCGGTGGACGCCCGTCGTGGTCTCCTCGGAGAGGCCGCGGACGTTCTTCAGCAGCTCGGGATACTTGTCGTGCATCAGCACGGTGAGATCCCCGCCGTCATCGAGGATCATGTTGATCTCCCAGCCATCCGGGCCCCGGACGGTCTGCTCGATGCACCACCAGAACTCCTCCTCGTTCATGCCCTTCCAGGCGAAGACGGGGATGCCGGCGGCGGCGATGGCGGCGGCGGCGTGGTCCTGGGTCGAGAAGATGTTGCAGGAGGACCAGCGGACCTCGGCGCCGAGCGCGGTCAGCGTCTCGATCAGCACGGCGGTCTGGATGGTCATGTGCAGGCAGCCGGCGATGCGGGCGCCCTTCAGCGGCTGGGACGGGCCGTATTCGGCGCGGATGGCCATCAGGCCGGGCATCTCGTCCTCGGCCATGGAGATCTCCTTGCGGCCCCAGGCCGCCAGGGAGATGTCCTTGACCTTGTAGTCATGCTGGGCGTTCACGTCGGGCATGGTGCTTCTCCGGATCTGCCCCGGCGGGTAGCACAGGCGGCCGGCGGATGGCCAGCCCGCACGACGAAACATAAGAATGTGTTTATATGTCCGGATGGCGCCGGAGCGCTCGCCGCTTCAGGCGGCCGCCTCGCCGAACTCCATCACCAGCTCCTGGATCCGCTTCGGGTCGCTCTGCTCCATGACGCGCCGGGCGAAGCGGGCGCAGTCGTCGATCTTGAGGGAGCGGACCATCTGCTTCACGCGCGGAATGGCGCTGGCATTCATCGACAGGGTCCGCAGCCCGAGCCCGAGCAGCAGCGGCACCAGGCGGGGATTGCCCGCCATCTCGCCGCAGACCGAGACCGGCATCCGCAGCCGCAGCGCCGCCTCGGTGGCGAACTGCACGAGGCGCAGCACGGCGGGGTGCAGCGGGTCGTAGAGATGCGCCACCTCGGTCTCGGCCCGGTCCACCGCCAGGGTGTACATGGCCAGGTCATTGGTGCCGATGGCGAAGAAATCCGCCTCCAGCGCGATGGCGTCCGCCGCCAGCGCGGCGCCCGGCGTCTCGATCATGACGCCGAGCGGCGGCAGGCGCTCGGGCAGGGGCGTGCCCTTGCGGCGCAGGCGGCGGGCCACCCGCTCGTAGATCTCGCGCGCCTGGGCGACCTCCTCGGGCACCGTCACCATCGGCAGCAGCACCCGCACCGGACCCTGCGTCGCCACCCGCAGGATGGCCGCGAACTGCGCCTCCAGCAGCTCGGGGCGCTTCAGCAGCATGCGCACGCCGCGCAGGCCGAGCGCCGGGTTGGGGCCGCTGTGATAGGTCTCGACACCGTCGGCCAGGGCCTGGATGTCCTTCTCGCCGCCCCAGTCCAGCACGCGGATGGTCACGCCATCTCCCGCCAGGGGGCCGACGATCTGGCTGTAGGCCTCGAACTGCGCATCCTCGTCCGGCAGGTCCTCGCGGTTCATGAAGAGGAACTCGGTGCGCAGCAGGCCGATGCCCTGCGCCCCGGCCTGGGCGATCAGCGGCAGCTCGGCGGGGATCTCCAGATTGGCCTGCAGCTCCACCTCCTCGCCATCGAGCGTGATGGAGGGCAGGCGGCGCAGCTTGGCCAGCCGCGCCTTCTCCTTGGCATAGGCGGCGAGCGCCGCCCGGCCGGTCTCCAGCGCCTCCGCGCCCGGGCGCAGCACGACGGTGCCGAGGCCGCCGTCCAGCACCGCCTCGTCGCCGCGCCGCGCCGCCTCGCTCAGGCCGTGGCAGCCGAGCACGCTCGGAATGCCGAGGGCCCGCAGCATGATCGCGGTATGCCCGTCGGCGCCGCCCTCGTCGGTCGCCACGCCGGCGATCCGGGTGGGATCGAGCAGCGCGGCATCGGCCGGGGTCAGCTCCTCGGCCACCAGGATGGCGCCCTGGGGCACGTCCTTCAGGCTGCGGAAAGGGGTGGCGGTGAGGTTGCGGGTCAGGCGGCGGGCGATCTCGCGCACCTCGCCGGCGCGGCGGCGGAGGCCGGCCTTGTCGTCGTCCCGCGCGGCCAGGATGGCGGCGGCGATGGCCTCGGCCTCGTCCTGCACCGCCGTCTCGGCGGCCAGCAGCTCCTCGGCGATGCGGCGGCGCGCGCCGCGCAGCAGCCGGCTGTCCCGCAACATCAGCCCATAGGCGTCGAGCAGCGGCTCCAGCTCCTCCTGCGCCTCCTCGGGCAGAATGGAGAGCCGGTTCTTCAGCTTAGTGACCTGCTTGCGGCTGAGGGCCACGGCGGCGGCCAGGCGGCCACGCTCCTCCTCGGCGGCGCCGGGGGCGATGGTGCGGCGCGGCGCCTCGGCCGGGGGCTCGCTGGTGTCATAGACGGCGCCGATCGCGACCCCGGGGGCGATGGGGATGCCGTGCAGGGTGGCTTCCCGGGTCCGTCGGCCGACCCGCTTCGGCGCCTCGCTCTTCTCGGTCCTGTCAGTCTTCATGGAAGCCGGCCTCGATCAGGCCGGCGACCGCATCCAGCGCTTCCCGCGCATCCCACCCCTCGGCCTCCACCACCACTTCGCTGCCCTGCCCGGCGCCGAGCATCATCAGCCCCATGATGGAGCAGGCGGGCACCTTCTGGCCATCATGCGAGACCGTGACGCAGGCCGAGAACCCCTCGGCCAGCGAGACCAGCTTGGCGGCGGCGCGGGCGTGCAGGCCGCGGCTGTTCGGCACCCGGACGATGCGGCGCAGCAGCAGCGGGTTGCCCGCCTCGGCCGAGGCCTGCGCCGCGGCGCTGGAGCGGAAGACGTCGGACGGGGCGAGGCAGGCGGCCGGACGGGGAGGGAGCAGGGTCACGAGACTTTCCTCACGCTGCCGGCCATCGGGCCGCCGGTCTGCTGTGCCATCTCGGCGGGCGGGGTGCAACGCGCCGGCGTGGCACAGGCAATATAATGCCGGCCGGCGCGCATGGCATGCTCGACGCAGGGGGAGAGGGTCTCGGCGCTGCGGATGCGCGCCAGCTTGACCAGCAGCGGCAGGTTGACCCCGGCGATCACCTCCACCGTCTCGCCCTCCCCCGCCTTGGCCTTGGCCACGGCGGTGGCGAGGTTGGAGGGGGTGCCGCCGAACATGTCGGTCAGGATGATGACGCCATCCCCCTGATCGACCTCGGCCACCCGCGCGAGGATGTCGCGCTTGGTGTCCTCCATCCCGTCCTCGGGGCCGATGCAGACCGTCTCGACCTGCGGCTGCGGCCCGACGACATGCTCCATCGCCCGGCGCATCTCCTCGGCCAGACGGCCATGGCTGACCAGTACGAGGCCGATCATCGACGAAACGCCATCACAGTGTGCAAGAAAAGGGGGCCTCCCGACCCGTTTGGGACCACGGTCCCGTGCTCGCCGGGCTTGCCGGCCGCGTCCTGTCCATTCCCGCCGGCTCCTGCGCGGCGAGGGTTCCGCTGCCGCTGCTCGCATCCGGGGCGGCCGCCAGTTCGCGGTGACTCAGATCGACACGCCAGCCCCGTCCGGCAAGATGCGCGGACAGCATTTCAGCCAGCAGCACCGAGCGGTGCTTGCCGCCGGTGCAGCCGAGGGCGACCGTCAGGTATTTCTTGCCCTCGGCGGCGTAGCGGGGCAACAGCGGGTCGAGCAGCGCGGTCATGCGCTGCCAGAATGGGGCGAAATGCGGATCTGCCCGGATGAAGGCGGCGACCGCCGGATCGCGCCCGGTCAGCGGCCGCAGCGCCGGATCGTAATGCGGGTTGCGCAGGAAGCGCAGGTCCAGGACCAGGTCGGCCTCGCGCGGCAGGCCCCGCGGGAAGGCGAAGGACAGCACGCTGATCCCCATGCCCTCGGCCTCGACGGCGCCGAAGCGGCGGCCGATCAGCCGGCGCAGGTCGGGCAGCGGCAGTTCGGTGGTGTCGATCACCAGGTCGGCCGCGTCGCGCAGGGGGCCAAGCAGCTCCCGCTCGCGGGCGATGCCATCCGCGACCGAGCCGCCCAGCGAGCCGCCGGGGGCCAGGGGATGGCGCCGCCGCGTCTCGGAGAAGCGGCGCAGCAGCACGGTCTCCTCGGCGGTCACGTAGAGCAGCTGCGGGTCGAGGTCCGGCAGGGCGCGCAGCCGCGCCAGCAGCGCCAGCATCTCCGCCGCCTCGAAGCCGCGCGTCCGCACATCGACCCCGACGGCGAGCGGCGCGCTCCGGCCCTCGCGCACCACCTCCTCCAGGACCGAGAGCGGCGGGTTGTCCACGCTCTCGAAGCCCAGATCCTCCAGAACGCGCAGGGTCGAGGAGCGGCCGGCACCGGAGAGGCCGGTCACCAGCACCACGGGGCGGGGCCGCGCCCCTCCCGGCGCATCCGGTGAGGGCTCGCTCACGCCGCGAAGGCCCCGGCGCGCTGGGACAGGCCGGCCGTGGCGGCGGCGAGGGCCAGCTCGATCTTGGCGGGGGCCGAGGCCTCGAAGGGATGCAGCGCCAGCAGGGGCAGCGAGAAGCCGGGCGGGGCGCCCTCCGGCGGGGTGTACCGGCGCGGCGAGGGCAGGCGCGGCACGGCGGCCTGCGGCGCCAGCTCCACCGCCAGGCACAGCGGCGCCGGACCATGCGGCAGCCCCTGGAAGATGCCGACACCGCGGACCTCCAGCAGCCCGGCCAGCGCCGCCGGCGCCCGTGCCATGCCGCCGGGCTCCAGCTCCACCTGGTCGTCGGCGACGAGTCGCCAGCCGCGCTGCATCAGGCGCAGCACCAGGTCGGATTTGCCGGAGCCGGGCGGGCCCAGCACCAGGACGCCGCCCAGGCCGGAAGGCCCCTCGGAGGCGGCGCAGCTGCCATGGAGCAACATGGGGGAAGTGGCTCCTCTGTAATGTGGCGAAATATGGCAGCATCGGGGTGGCTGTAAAAGCCTTCCGTGATCCTGCACCTGCGGTTGCGTTGGTCCGACAAACCAGAACCGGCGCGCGCGATTGCCCGCGCCGGGCTTCGGTGCCACGCTCGCCCCCGCCATGACCTCTCCCGCATCCTCCGCGCGATCCGCGCCGCCGGACGCGGGGGGCCCCCCGGCCCCCCCCCCCCCCCCCCCCCCCCCGACCCCC
>NZ_JBSXMU010000105.1:0-11370 GCF_054073225.1 Teichococcus aerofrigidensis | reverse complement strand
CGATCAGCACCAACCTCATCCTCTCCTATCTCGGCGAGCATGTCCTCGGCATGCCCAGGAGCTACTGAACCATGGGAAGACCGGGCCGG
The DNA here is from genome assembly GCF_054073225.1 of Teichococcus aerofrigidensis. Classification (NCBI taxonomy): domain Bacteria; kingdom Pseudomonadati; phylum Pseudomonadota; class Alphaproteobacteria; order Acetobacterales; family Roseomonadaceae; genus Roseomonas; species Teichococcus aerofrigidensis. Next base: position 11,281 of record NZ_JBSXMU010000105.1, on the reverse strand, counting down.
CCGCTGGAGGGGCTTCTCGTCGTCTCCATGGAGCAGGCTGTCGCGGCGCCGACCTGTTCGGTCAAGCTGGCCGATGCCGGCGCGCGCGTCATCAAGATCGAGCGCGCCGAGGGTGATTTCGCGCGCGGCTATGACCGCGCGGCGGCCGGGCAATCGACCTACTTCGTCTGGTTGAACCGGGGCAAGGAAAGCGTCTGCCTCGACATCAAGGAGGCGGGGGACAAGGCACTGCTGCAGCGCCTGGTGGGCAAGGCGGATGTCTTCATCCAGAACCTCGCCCCCGGCGCCATGGGCCGCGCCGGCTTCGGCAGCGCCGAGCTGCGCCGGCGCCACCCCCGGCTGATCACCGTCGATATCTCCGGCTATGGCGAGAGCGGCGACTACGCCACGATGAAGGCCTATGACCTGCTGGTCCAGGCCGAGAGCGGGCTGGCCTCGATCACCGGTCATCCGGCGGGGCCCGGGCGCGTCGGCGTCTCGGTCTGCGACATCGCCTGCGGCACCATGGCGCATGCGGCGGTGCTGGAGGCGCTGATCGAGCGCGGCATCACCGGCGAGGGCAAGTCGATCGGCGTCTCGCTGTTCGATGCCATGGCGGACTGGATGAACGTGCCGCTGCTGTATTTCGAGGGCACCGGCCATGCGCCGCAGCGCATCGGCCTCGCGCATCCCTCGATCTGCCCCTACGGCGCCTTCGCCACCTCGGATGGCGCGCTGGTGCTGATCTCGATCCAGAACGAGCGGGAATGGGCGCAGTTCTGCGCCGGCTTCCTGCAGGAGCCCGAGCTGCCGCAGCGCGAGGGCTTCCGCAGCAATGTCGAGCGTGTGGCGAACCGGCCGGTGGTGGACGCGCATGTCGCCGCCGCCTTCGCGAAGCTGAGCCGGGAGGCCTGCGCCGCCCGCCTGCGCGAGGCCAACACCGCCTATGGCTTCGTCAACGACATGCCGGCGCTGGTGGCGCATCCGGCGCTGCGGCGCCTGCCGGTGCGGACGCCGAATGGCGATGTCGCCGTGGCGGCGCCGGCGGCGCGCTTCAACGACGGTGCTCCGCGGCAGTATGGGGCGGTGCCGGCGCTGGGCGAGCACACGGAGGCGGTGCGGCGGGAGTTCTCCGCCTGACCGGGAAGCGGCGCGGCCGGCCTTTTGCACGGGAGAGCATCGATGGATTTCTCGCTGAGCCCTGAACAGGAGGAGCTGCGCGGCGCCATCGGCCGCATCTGCGCCGGCTTCGGCGACGATTACTGGCTGGCACGCGACAGGGACGGGCGCTTCCCGGCGGAACTGCACCAGGCCATGGCGGAGGGAGGGTGGCTCGGCATCTGCATGCCCGAGGCGCTGGGCGGTGCCGGGCTGGGCATCCTCGAGGCGGCTATCATGATGCGGGAGATCTCGGAATCCGGCGGCGGCATGACCGGCGCCTCGGCCGTGCACATGAACATCTTCGGTCTCAATCCCGTCGTCGTCTTCGGCACGGAGGAGCAGAAGCGGCGCATGCTGCCGCCGCTGATCGCGGGTCGGGAGCGGGCCTGCTTCGCGGTGACGGAGCCGAACACCGGGCTGGACACGACGCAGCTCCGCACCCGCGCGGTGCGGCAGGGCGAGCGCTACGTGGTGCACGGGCAGAAGGTCTGGATCTCCACCGCGCAGGTCGCCGAGAAGGTGCTGCTGCTCGCCCGGACCACGCCGCTGGAGGAGGTCAGGCGCAAGACCGAGGGGCTGAGCCTCTTCTACACCACGCTCGACCGCAGCAAGGTCGCGGTACGCGAGATCGAGAAGATGGGCCGCAAGGCCGTCGATTCCAACGAGCTGTTCTTCGATGGCCTGGAGATCCCGCTGGAGGACCGCATCGGCGAGGAGGGGCGCGGCTTCGAGTACATCCTGCACGGGATGAATCCGGAGCGCATCCTGATCGCGGCGGAAGCCATCGGGCTGGGTCATGCGGCGCTGAAGCGGGCGACGCATTATGCGAAGGAGCGGCACGTCTTCGGCCGGCCCATTGGACAGAACCAGGCGATCCAGCATCCCCTGGCGGAAAACTGGATGGAGCTAGAGGCGGCCTGGATGATGGTGATGAAGGCCGCCTCGCGTTACGACGCCGGCCTGTCCTGCGGCGCCGAGGCCAATGCCGCCAAGTACCTCTCGGCCGAGGCCGGGTTCAAGGCCTGCCAGCAGGCGGTGATGACGCATGGCGGCTTCGGCTATGCGCGCGAATATCATGTGGAGCGCTATCTGCGCGAGGTGATGATTCCGCGCATCGCCCCGGTCAGCCCGCAGCTCGTGCTCTGCTTCATCGCCGAGAAGGTGCTGGGACTGCCCAAATCCTATTGAAGCCGGGAGGGCGTTCCGCCGCCCTCCCGCCGGTCGCTCAGCCCAGGTCCATCTTCAGGCCTTCCTTGCGCACCACGGCGCCCCACTTCTCCGTCTCGGCCTTGACGAAGGCGGCGTATTCGGCGGGCGTGCCATAGGCCGGGACGCCACCCATCTCGGCGAAGCGCTGCTTCGTCGACGGCATCTCCAGCAGCACCTTGATCTCGGCATTCAGCGCGTCCACCGCGGCGCGCGGCGTTCCCGCCGGATAGAAGGCGCCGAACCAGGTGTTGACGTCGTACTCGGCGAGTTCCGGCAGCGTCTCGCGCAGCGCCGGCAGCTCCGGCATCTGCGGGCTGCGGTCGGAGCTGGTCACGCCCAGCGCCCGGACCCGGCCATCCTTGATCTGCCCGACGGAGCTGGTGAGATTGTCGAAGCCGAAGTCGACATCGCCCGCCATCATCGCGGTCATGGCCGGGCCGGCGCCTCGGTAGTGGATGGCGGTCGCCTGGGTTCCCGTGAGCTGATGGAACCAGACGCCGGCGAGGTGCGGGGACTGGCCGGGACCGGAGGTGCTGTAGTTCAGCTTGCCGGGCCGTTCCTTCAGGTAGCGGATGAACTCCGGCACGGTCTTCACCGGCAGGGACGGGTGCACCATCAGCACATTCGGCCCACGGATCATGTTGGAGACCGGGATGAAGTCCTCCGGCTTGTAGGGCAGGTTGTTGAACAGCGAATAGGCGATGGCCTGTGGCCCGATATTGCTGATCAGCACCGTGTGGCCGTCCGGCTTGGCGCGCATCACCTCGGCGGCGCCGAGAGTGCCGCCGGCGCCGGACTTGTTCTCGACCACCGCCGCCTGGCCCCAGCGTTCGTGCAGGTGCGGCGCCAGGATGCGGCCCATGATGTCGGTGGTGCCGCCCGCGGCGGCGGGAATGACGAGGCGGACCGTCTGGGTCGGGCGCCAGCCCGACTGCGCCCGCGGGCGGCGCCCCGCCATCAGGCTGCCTGCCGCCAGGGTTCCGGCGCCCAGCAGGACGCGGCGATTGACATGAGTCACGGCTCGAGACTTCCTCCTTGCTGCATGCCTTTTGCTGGCACGGCATCGGCGGCGATTTGGCCTGATCCGGCCGGGGCTGTCATCCCAAATCTGGAATGCTATTCAATATTCTGGATCGATGCGTCCCTCGGAAAGAGCGCGCGTGTGGCGAAGCCCGCGACCTCGCGCAGCTCCCGGCCAAGCTGCTCGAAGATCTGCGGCGGGTGCTGGCCGGCGATGGTGATGCCGGAGAGGCCGAAGCGCGGCTGCCCGTGCTGGTCGGTGATCAGCGCGGCGATGGTGATCAGGCCGCGGTAGAGCTGGCTGTTGTCCAGGCTCCAGCCGCTGCCGCGCGCCGCCTCGACATCGGCGAGGTAGCTCTCGAAGCTCGGCGGCGACTGCCAGCGCAACGCCGCGAAGCGCCGCCGCAGCTCGGCCTGCGGCAGATCAAGCGCGGCGGCGACGCAGCGGCCGACGGCGCCCACCAGCATCGGCAGGCGCAGGCCGAGGCGCATCTCCACCCGCACCGCCGTATGGCTGTGGGCGCGGTCGATCAGCACGATGTGACCGTCCTCGGTGACGCGCCAGAGCACGATCAGCATGTCGTAGTTCAGCGCCAGGCGCTCCAGCTCCGGCCGGATCAGCTCGGCATGGCTGATGCCGAGGAAGCCCGCCGCCAGCTCGGCGACACCGAGGCCGAGGGAATAGGTCTTGTCCTGCTCGCGGAAGGCGACGAAGCGCGTGCGGGTCAGCGTGCGCAGGATGTTGAAGCAGGTGCTGGGGCTGATGCCCGTGCCGCGCGCCACGGCCGCGACGCCGAGCGGCGCCGTGGCGGCGGAGAGGTGCTGCAGGATGCGGATGGCGTGGATCACCGCGCCGACATCGCGCTGGCCGGTCAGGTCCCGCTCGGGCGAGGGTTGATGGGTGTCCATTCAATATCCCGATTGATTTCCCGTATACGGAATGTAGCCTGCCGCCGTGACCGGCGCCAAGGCCGGCTTGGGAAGGAGACCGGAGATGTCCGAGGCCGCTGCCGAGACCGAGATGCGGGTGCGGGAAGAGCGGGACGGCGCCGTGCTGGTGCTGACGCTCGACTATCCGCGGCGGCGCAACGCCCTGGCGCCGCGCCTGCGCGCCGATCTGCTGCGCATCCTGGACCGGGTCGAGGGCGACCCGGAGATCCGCGCCCTGGTCATCACCGGGGCCGGCGAGCATTTCTGCTCCGGCGGCGACCTGTCCGGCATGGATGTCCGCAGCCCGCTGCAGGGGCGGGAGCGCCTGCGCGCCGCGCACCAGCTGATCCGGCTCATGGTCGGCGGCAGCACGCCCGTCGTCGCCGCGGTCGAGGGCTGGTGCGCCGGCGCCGGCCTGTCGCTGGCCTGCGCCTGCGACACCATCGTCGCTTCCGAGGCGGCGCATTTCATGGCCGCCTTCGGCAAGGCGGGGCTGATGGCCGATCTCGGCCTGCCGCACACCCTGCCGCAGCGCGTGGGGCCGGCGCGGGCACGGCAGATCCTGCTCTATGGCGAGCCGCTGGACGCCGCCGAGGCGCAGCGCATCGGGCTGGTGGACCAGGTGGCGCCCAAGGGCGGCGCGCTCGAGGCGGCGAAGGCTCGGGCGCGGCTCCTGGCCGACCAGGCGCCGACGGCGATCGCCCTGACCAAGCAGATCCTCGCCACCGGGCTGGACCGCGCGCTGGACGAGGAGCGGCACTACCAGAGCCTGCTGTTCCTGACCGACGACCATGAGGAGGGCAAGGCCGCCTTCTTCGGCAAGCGCGCCCCGGTCTTCAAGGGCAGCTGAGCCACGCCGGATCGCTGACGGTTCGATTGAGGCACCGGGCGCGACCCGGTGCCGGCCCCGCCGTGCTAGCAGATCTCCCGCGGATCGGGAGAAGCCCGTCGCGCTCTGAAAAAACCTTCAGGCGGACAGGACATGGCCAATCTCATCGGCAGCGGCGGCAGCGACCGCCTGGCGGGCGGCGGCGGCGACGACACCCTCTACGGCCTGGACGGCGACGACATCCTGGACGGCGGCGCCGGCGCCGATATCCTCGTCGGCGGCGAGGGGGACGACCTGCTGACCGGCGGGCGCGGCGCCGACCGGCTCTCGGGCGGCGGTGGCAGCGACACCTTCCGCTATGCCGGCCTCGAGGAGATCAGCCTCGACCGCATCATCGACTTCGGCCGGGGCGACCGCCTCGACCTCTCGGCCCTCGCCGGCTTCAGCTTCATCGGCGAGCGCGCCTTCTCCGGCCTCGGGCGGGAGATCCGCTTCAGCCACGCCGATGGCGTCACCCTCCTGAGCATCGACGTCAACGGCCATGGCCTGGCCGAGATCGGCATGAGCCTCGACGGCAGGCTGCGGCTGGTGGAGACGGCGCCGGGCTCGGGCATCCTGATGCTGGCCGCGGCGCTGGAGCTGACGGGCGGCGCCGGGGCCGATCTCCTGCAGGGCGGTCCGGGCGACGATCGCCTCTTCGGCGGCGCCGGAGGCGACCGGCTGCTCGGCGGGGCGGGCGAGGACACGCTCTCCGGCGAGGCGGGCGAGGACACGCTGATCGGCGGCTCCGGCGCCGACCGGCTGGCGGGCGGCGAGGGGGCGGACAGCTTCCGCTACGAGGCGATGGAGGACTTCGCCGGCGATGTCATCCTGGACTTCGCCGAGGACGACCGCCTCGACGCTTCCGCCATCACCACCCTCCGCTTCATCGGGCAGGCGCGCTTCAGCGGCGCGGCGGGCGAGATGCGCCAGGAGGGCGAGACGCTGGCCATCGACACGGATGGCGACGGCCGGTCCGATCTCGTGCTGCGCCTTGCCGGCGGCGCCCCGCTGCAGGAGACGGCCGCGGGCTCGCGCATCCTCGTCGTCGCCACGCCCCGGACAATCGTGGGCGGCGAGGCGGGCGAGATCCTGGAAGGGGGCGAGGCGGCGGACCGCATCGATGCCGGCGGCGGCAACGACACGCTGATCGGCGCGGGGGGGCGCGACCTGCTGCGCGGCCAGTCCGGCGACGACGTGCTGGATGGCGGCGCCGGCGACGACACCCTGGACGGCGGCGCCGGCAACGACACGCTGATCGGCGGCGAGGGCAACGACTCGATCATGGGCTTCAGCGGGGACGACATCCTGATCGGCGGCCTGGGGCGCGACATCCTGCGCGGCGGCGCCGGCAACGACACCTTCCGCTACCATTCCGTCGCCGAGGTCGATGGCGACATCATTCGCGACATGGAGGCGGGGGACCGGATCCAGCTCACCGGCCTGGCGGGACTGACCTATATCGGCGTCGCCGCCTTTTCGGGCCTGCGCGGCGAGATCCGCTTCGACGGGCAGCAGCTCTGGATCGATGCCGATGGCGACGGCCGCGCCGAGGCCAGCGCCACCATCGGGACCGGCGGCCACATGCTGGACGAGACCGCGCCGGGCTCGCGCATCCTGGTGCTGTCGGAGAATCGCGGGCTGACCGGCGGCGCCGGGGCGGACCGGTTGCAGGGCGGCGGCGGCGACGACATCCTGCGGGGCGAGGGCGGCGACGACGTGCTGATCGGCGGCGCCGGCAACGACCGCCTGCTGGGCGGCGCCGGGGCGGACCGGCTGGAGGGCGGCCCCGGCAACGACAGTCTCGAAGGCGGTGCCGGCAACGACACCTTCGTCATCGGCGTCGATCCGGGCGCCTCCGACACCATCCTCGATCTCGCCACCGGCGACCGGCTCCTGCTCGACATCCCGTTCCTCGTCTGGATCGGTGACGAGACGTTCAGCGGGGTGCGTCCCGAGGCCCGGCAGAGTCGCGCCGCCAATGGCACGCTGATCGAGATCGATGCCGATGGCGACGGCCTCGCCGACCAGAGCGTGCTGCTCGCCACCGGCGGCTCCCTGGCCGAGGTGACGCCGGGCGCTCGCCTGCTCGGTCTCGCCGCCGCCCGGAACCTCTCGGGTGGCGCCGGCAACGACACGCTGGCGGGCGGCGGCGGGGATGATCTGCTGCAGGGCGGCAGCGGGGACGATGTCCTGGCCGGGCGCGGCGGCGCCGACCGCCTCGAGGGCGGCGACGGCAACGATTTCCTGAAGGGGGAGGGCGGCGACGACATCCTGCTCGGCGGCCAGGGCGACGATACCCTGATCGGCGGCGCGGGCCGGGATGTCCTGACCGGTGGCGCCGGCGCCGACGTCTTCAAGTTCCTGAGCCTGGACGAGATCGCGGCGGGCGAGCGCATCACCGATCTCGACGAATCCGACCTGGTGCATCTGGCCTACCTCACCGAGTTCCGCTTCAGCGCCGAGGGCCTCACCGGGCAGGCCGGGCAGATGGCGGTGCTCGATGGCTGGAACGGCGTGTCGGTGGGCAGGACCTTCCTGGGCTTCGACATCGATGGCGACGGCCTCCCTGAGGCCGTGCTGGCGTTCGACGGCGACGTCCTGCTGGAGGAACGGCGCGCCGGCTCCGGCGTCCTGCAGCGCGTCCAGAATCTCCTCATCTCCGGCGGTGACGGGGATGAGGTGCTGGTTGGCCGCGCCGGCCAGGACGTCATCTATGGCGGCGGCGGCGCCGACCGCATCGGCGGCCGCGCCGGCGACGACCGGCTCCATGGCGGTGCCGGCGACGACACGCTGCTGGGCGAGGCGGGGAATGACAGGCTCTGGGGCGATGACGGCCGGGATGTGCTGGACGGGGGCGCGGGCGCCGACATCCTCCATGGCGGCGCCGGCGACGACCTGCTGCTGGGCGGCGAGGGCGCGGACACCCTGACCGGCGGCACCGGGGCCGACGTCTTCCGCTACCTCGCGGCCGCCGATCTGGCCGGCGACCTCATCACCGACTTCGCCGCCGAGGACAGGCTGGACCTCGCCGCGCTGGGCGCGCGCTTCGTCGGCGCGGCCGCCTTCCAGGCGGATGGCACCGCGCAGCTGCGGGCCTTCCATCTCGGCCAGACCGTGCTCGCCCTCGACAGCAATGGCGACGGTCTCGCCGATGCCAGCCTGACGCTCACCGGCACGCTCTGGCTGGAGGAGGTGGTGGCGGGCTCGGGCCTCCTGCGCATCGTGCCCGACCTCTGGCTCACCGGCACGCCGGGCGCCGATACCCTGACCGGGCGCGAGGGCGACGACCGGCTGGAGGGCGGCGGCGGCGCCGATCTCCTCTCGGGCGGGGCGGGGAAGGACATCCTCCTCGGCGGGGAGGGCGACGACATGCTGCTCGGCGGTGCCGGCGACGACCAGCTCTCCGGCGATGCGGGCGACGACCTTCTGCGCGGCGGCCCCGGCAACGACACCCTGAGCGGCGGCTCGGGCCATGACGTCTTCCTCTGGGATGCCGAGGAGCGCGGCCTGGTCTTCCATGACATCGTCGCCGACTTCGCCGTGGGCGACAGGCTCGACCTCACCGGCCTGCAGGCGGGGTTCATCGGCACGGCGGGCTTCGCCGGCCAGGGCGAGGCGGAGATCCGCCAGTCCGGCGCGGCGCTCTATATCGACCGGAACGGCGACGGCGTGGCCGAGAGCAGCATCCAGATCACCGGCCTCGCGGGAACGCTCGAAGCCGTCTCGCCCGGTGTGGCGGTGCTGGAGCTGGCGCCCTCCCTGGTGCTGTCCGGCACGGATGGCAACGACGTGCTGACCGGGCGCGGCAATGCCGACCAGCTCTCCGGCGGCGCCGGCGACGACATCCTCTCGGGTGGTGGCGGCGCGGACATCCTGCGCGGCGGGCCGGGGGCGGATCTGCTCCTGGGCGGCGCCGGGAACGACCGCTTCGTCTTCGCCCAGGGCGATGTGGGGCTGGGCGCGGCGCGCGACGTCATCGGCGATTTCAGCGTGGCGCTCTACACCGACCTGCTCGACCTCTCCGGCATCGATGCCAATCTGGGACTCGCCGGGGATCAGGCCTTCGCCCTCGTCAGCGGGCCCGCCACGGCGGCGGCGCAGCTCTGGTTCTCCGGCGGCGTGCTCCATGGCAATGTCGATAGCGATCCGGCGGCGGATTTCGAGATCGCGCTGACCGGCGTGACCAGCCTCGCCAGCTGGCACTTCGCGGCCTTCTGATCCCCCGCGCCGCCGCTCCGGGATAGAGAGGAGAGGAAGCAGACACGGGCAGGGAGGTCGGGCATGGGCTGGATGCCGCTGGAGGACGGACCGGACGCCCCGGTGGCGCCGGGCGCGGTGCGGGCGGTGATCCTGCCGCGCGTGCATGATGTCGGCGGCTTCGAGGTCCGGCGGGCCCTCCCGGCGCGCGGGCACCAGATGGTCGGGCCCTTCATCTTCTTCGACCAGATGGGACCGGGCGAGTTCCTGTCCGGCCAGGGGCTGGACGTCCGGCCGCATCCGCATATCGGCCTCTCCACCCTCACCTATCTCTTCGACGGCGCCATCCTGCATCGCGACAGCCTCGGATCGCGGCAGCCGATCCTGCCGGGCGATGTCAACTGGATGACGGCGGGCCGTGGCATCGCGCATTCCGAGCGCACCGATCCGGCGCTGCGCGTGGCAGGCGGGCGGCTCCATGGCATCCAGTCCTGGGTGGCGCTGCCGAAGGCGGCGGAGGAGACGGCACCCGCCTTCGCGCACCACGCCGCGCGCAGCCTGCCGTTCGAGACGGCGGAGGGCGTGTCGCTGCGGCTGGTCGCCGGCGCCGCCTGGGGGCTGGCGGCGCCCGTCGCGGTCTCCTCGCCGCTGTTCTACGCCGATGTGCAGCTGCAGCCGGGCGCCGCGGTGCCGCTGCCGGAGGAGCATGAGGAGCGGGCGGCCTATGTGCTGCGGGGCGAGGTGACGGTGGGGCCGGACCGCTTCGCGGCGGAGCGGATGCTGGTCTTCCGCGCCCGCGACCGGCTGGCGCTGCGCGCGGGGCCACAGGGCGCGCGGCTGCTGCTGCTCGGCGGCGCGGCGATGGACGGGCCGCGCTACCTGTTCTGGAACTTCGTCTCCTCCTCGCGCGAGCGCATCGACCAAGCCAAGGCGGACTGGAAGGCCGGCCGCTTCGCCGCCGTGCCGGGCGACGAGAAGGAGTTCATCCCGCTGCCCGAGGAGCGTGTCCGCATGCGCGCCGCCACCCGGGCGGAGCCGCCGCCGGCAAGCTGAGCCGCCGTGTCAGTCCGCCGTCCCGGCCATGGCGCGGTGCGGGCAGGCGCCGCGGCGGCGGCGGCGGGCCTCGGCCGCGTAGCCGCCCGGCCGATGGTCGGGCGCCTGGTTCGGCACCACGATAGAGCGGTGGTAATCGGCCCAGTCCGCCGGCCCCATCGCCTCCAGCGCCGGGCTCATGGCGGCGCCGCCGAGCACCGGTTCGGAATAGGCCATCTGCGGCACCGGCTGCGCCTGCAACAGCGGCTCGGCGCGGCGGAACTCGATCGGCGTTCCGGTGCGGGTCAGGCGCAGATTGGTGAAGAGCGGGCCGAACCAGTGATCGGCCTCCACCAGCCCCTCATAGGGTTCATAGGCCGGGTGGCGCGGCACATTGGCCAGCGGCCGCAGCAGCAGGCTCCAGCCCGGCGCGGTGCGGGCGGCCAGGCCGGTCCACATCTGCACCACGCCCGGCTCCTGCAGGGCGGTCAGGAAGGGCGGCGCGTAGCCGCGCGACGCCTCGGGCGCCACGGCGTCGAAGCGCTCGGCAAAGTGCGGAAATTGCGCGGCGCCGAGCGGCAGCCAGTCCTCCAGCCCGTCGCAATGCCACCAGATCTGCGCGCCATCCCAGAGCAGGCGGAAATCCATCGGCGCATGGAGATGCCAGCCGAAGCCGGAGGCGCTGGCCACCGCGTCGCAATGGCGCATGGCGCGGATCGGCAGGCTGCCGAGGCCGGAGCGGTCGGCCCGCGCCGGCAGGGGCGCCGTGTCGATCATCCGGTGGAAGGTGACGCAGGGCGTGGCGAGGGTCATGGCGGAGGCCCGGAATGGGGTGGCGGGAGAGGGGCCGGCGGGCGGCGAGCCGCCGGCCCCGGGGAGGAT
>NZ_JBSXMU010000104.1:0-11468 GCF_054073225.1 Teichococcus aerofrigidensis | reverse complement strand
GGGCGCCGCCGCGCTGTTCGCGCGGGCCGGGCTGACGGCCGGCGCGTCGCCGCCGCCTGAGGAAGCGCCAGCCGGGCCGCCAGTCGGGCCATCAGTCGGGCCATCGGTCGGCGCGCTGGCGGGCGGCTTCGGCCTCGGCCTGCCCTTCGGCGTCATGACGGTGCCGGCGTTGCGGGAACTGGCTGCGCTGGCCGCGGCGGAGGGCGATGGCAGCCTGCGCCTGACGCCCTGGCGCAGCGTGCTGCTGCCCGGGGTTCGCCGGGCGGCGGTCCCCGGCCTGATCGACGATCCCGCCGATCCGCGCCTGGCGCTCCGCGCCTGCCCGGGCAGCGAGGGCTGCGCCAGCGGCCGCGCCCCGGTGCGGCGCGAGGCGCTGGCCCTGCTGGGGCTGTTGCGGGCGCCGCCGCCGGGCTTGCTGCATCTCTCCGGTTGCGCCAAAGGCTGCGCGCATCCCGGCCCGGCGGCGCTGGTGCTGGTGGCCGAGGCGCCGGGGCGCTACGCCCTGCTCCGCCACGGCCGCGCCGGGGATGCGCCGCTGGCCGCCGGCCTCTCCCTGGCCGAGGCGGCGGCGAGGATGGAAGAGAGATGAGCGGACCCTACGACTACATCCGCGACGGCGCGGCCATCTACGCCAAGTCCTTCGCCACCATCCGCGCCGAGGCCGACCTCGCCGGCCTCACGCCGGAGCAGGCGCGCGTCGCGGTGCGCGTCATCCATGCCTGCGGCCAGATCGAGGTGGCACGGTCGCTGCGCTTCCATCCTGCCTTCGCCGCCGCCGCCCGCGCCGCGCTGCTGGCCGGCGCGCCCATCCTCTGCGACGCGCAGATGGTGGCGCATGGCATCACCCGCGCCCGCCTGCCGGCCGGCAACGCGGTGGTCTGCACCCTGTCGGAGCCGGAGGTGCCGGAGCTGGCGCGGCGCCTCGGCAACACCCGCTCGGCGGCCGCGCTGCATCTCTGGGGGGAACGGCTCGGCGGCGCGCTGGTCGCCATCGGCAACGCGCCCACCGCGCTGTTCCATCTGCTGGAGCGGATCGAGGCCGGCGCGCCGCCGCCCGCCGCCATCATCGGCCTGCCGGTCGGCTTCGTCGGCGCGGCGGAATCCAAGGCGGCGCTGGCGGCGCAGGACCGCATCCCCTGGATGATCGCCGAGGGGCGGATCGGCGGCAGCGCCATGGCGGTGGCCGCCGTCAACGCCCTGGCCTCGGAGCGGGAATGAGCGCAGCCCTCCACATCCTGGGCCTCGGCCCCGGCGATCCCGACCTCGTCACGCTGAAGGCCGCCCGCATCCTGGGCCGCGCGCCGGTTGTCGCCGGCTTCGCCAAGCGCGGGCGGGCGGGCCACGCCTGGAGCATCGCCGCGCCGCACCTCGACCCGGCCGCCGAGCGGCTGCGCTTCGACTATCCCTTCACCGTCGATGTCGGGGTGGCGGAGCCGCGCTACGCGCGCGAGATGGGCGCCTTCTACGACGATTGCGCCACCGCCATCGCCGCGCATCTCGCCGCCGGGCGCGAGGTGGCGCTGCTCTGCGAGGGCGACCCCTTCCTCTACGGCTCGGCCATGTACCTCTTCGACCGGCTGCGGGCGCGGTATCCGGTCGAGGTGGTGCCGGGCATCATGGCCATGGCCGGCTGCTGGGCACGGGCCGGGGTGCCGATGGTGCAGGGGGACGAGACGCTGCGCGTGCTGCCCGCCACCCTGCCGGAGGCGGCGCTGGCCGCGGCGCTGGCCGGCACGGAGGCGGCGGTGATCATGAAGGTGGGGCGCCACCTGCCGAAGCTGCGCGCCGTGCTGGAGCGGGCCGGGCTGCTGGCGCGCGCCGTCTATGTCGAGCGCGGCACCCAGGCGGGCGAGGCGATCCAGCCCCTGGCCCTGCGGGACGACAGCCCGGCGCCCTATTTCTCCCTGGTGCTGGTGCCGGGCCGGCTGCCGCCCAGTGGGATGTCGGGCGGGATGTCGGGCGGGATGTCGGGCGGGATATCGGGCGGGATATCGGGCGGGGCGCCATGAGCCTCGACGTCATCGGCCTCGGCCCCGGCGATGCCGCGCTCCGCACCCCGGAGGCCGAGGCGGCGCTGGCCGCCGCCACCGACATCCTGGGCTATGGCCCCTATGTCGCGCGGGTACCGCCCCGGCCCGGCCAGCGGCGGCACGCCACCGACAACCGGCAGGAGCTGGAGCGCGCGCGCCACGCGCTGGAACTGGCGGCGGAGGGCGCGCGGGTGGCGGTGGTCTCCTCCGGCGATGCCGGCGTCTTCGCCATGGCCAGCGCGGTCTTCGAGGCGCTGGAGGCCGGGCCCGAGGCCTGGCGGGCGCTGGAGATCCGCGTGCTCCCCGGCATCTCCGCCATGTTCGCCGCCGCCGCCCGGCTGGGCGCGCCGCTCGGCCACGACTTCTGCGCCATCTCCCTCTCCGACAACCTCAAGCCCTGGGCGCTGGTGGAGAGGCGGCTGCGCCTGGCCGCCGAGGCCGGCTTCGTCCTGGCGCTCTACAACCCCATCTCCCGCGCCCGTCCCTGGCAGCTCGGCCGCGCCTTCGCGCTGCTGGCCGAGACCCTGCCCGGTACCACCCCGCTGGCCTTCGCCACCGCCATCTCCCGGCCCGAGGAGCGGATCGAGATCCGCGCCCTGGCCGAGGCCGACCCGGCCCTGGCCGACATGCGGACCCTGGTGCTGGTCGGCTCGGCCGCCACGCGGCTGATCCCGCGCCCGGGCGGGCGGCCCTGGCTCTACGCGCCGCGCTCGGTCCCGGCATGACGGCGCGCCAGCCAGTCCAGCGCCGCGCCGGCCTCCGCCACGGCCCCGAGCCCCGGGGGGGGGGGGGGGGGGGCCAGGAGATGCACCGGCAGGCCCAGGGCGCGCGCCGCCGCGAGCTTCGCCGCCACCGCCGTGCCGCCGGAATTCTTCGCCACCAGCACCTCGATGCGGGCTTCCCGCAGCAGGGCCAGCTCCGCCTCCAAGGCGAAGGGGCCGGTGTCCACGATCACCCGCGCGCGCGGTGGCAGGGCCTCGGCCGGGGGCGGATCGACGCTGCGGATCAGGTAGTCGTGCCAGGGCGCGGCGCGGAAGGCGGCCAGGTCCTTCCGCCCGACCGTCAGGAACACGCGGCGCGGCGCGGGGCCCAGGGCGGCCGCCAGCGCCTCCGGCGTGGCGTGCTCGCGCCAGTCGTCGCCGGGAACGGGGCGCCAGGGCGGGCGCTCCAGCCGCAGCAGGGGCGTGCCGGTCTCCGCCGCCGCCGCCAGCGCCTGGCGTGTCATGGCGGCGGCGAAGGGATGCGTGGCATCGACCAGCGCGCCGATGCCCTCCGCGCGCAGGAACTTCGCCAGCCCCGCCGCCCCGCCGAAGCCGCCGATCCGCAGCGGCACCGGCTGCGGCAGCGGCCGGCGCGTCACCCCGGCGAGCGACAGCAGGGGGGCGAAGCGGGCATCGCCCGCCACCGCGCGGGCGAGGTCCGACGCCTCGGTGGTGCCGCCCAGGATCAGCAGGCGCAAAGGGGATGAGCGGGCCATGGCTCGCCATCCTGGGGCTGGGCGAGGAGGGCGTCGAGGGCCTCTCTCCCGCCGCCGCCGCCCTGCTCTCCGGCGCCGAGGCGGTGTTCGGCGGCGCCCGCCACCTGGCGTTGGCCGCGCCGTTGCTGCGCGGCGCGGCGCATCCCTGGCCGAGCCCGCTCGACCTCGCTCCGCTGCTCGCCCTGCGCGGCCGGCGCGTGGCGGTGCTCGCCTCGGGCGATCCCTTCTGCTTCGGCATCGGCGCACTGCTGGCGCGGCAGGTGCCGCCGGAGGAATTCCTCTGCCACCCGGCGCCCTCCGCCTTCGCCCTGGCCTGCGCCCGGCTCGGCTGGGCGCTGCAGGACTGCGCGACCATCTCCTTCTGCGGCCGGCCGCTGGCGCCGCTGCGGCCGCTGCTGCAGCCGGGCGCGCGCATCCTCGCCCTCTCGGCCGATGCCACGACGCCCGCCGCCGTCGCGGCGCTGATGACCGGCCTCGGCTTCGGTCCCAGCCGCCTGCACCTGCTGGAGGCACTGGGCGGCCCGCGCGAGTGCATCTCCCGCACCACCGCCGGCGACTTCGCGGGCCACCCCGATCCGCTGAACATGCTGGCCATCGAGGTCGTTCCCGGCCCCTCGGCGCGGCCGCTGCCGCTGGCCGCCGGGCTGGCGGAGGATTTCTTCGAGCAGGACGGGCAGATCACCAAGCGCGAGGCCCGCGCCGCCGCCCTGGCCGCGCTGGCGCCCCATCCGGGCGAGCTGCTCTGGGACATCGGCGCCGGCAGTGGCTCGATCGGCATCGAATGGATGCTGCGCCACCCGGCCAACCGCGCTCTCGGCCTGGAGCCGAGGCCGGAGCGCCTGGCGCGGGCGGCGCGCAACGCCCTCGCCCTCGGCGTGCCGGGCTACCGCCTGCTGCCGCTCACGGCGCCGGCGGGGCTGGAGGGGCTGCCCACGCCGGACGCCATCTTCCTGGGCGGCGGCGCGGCCGCGCCGGGGGTGCTGGAGGCCGCCTGGGCGGCGCTGCGCCCCGGCGGGCGCCTGGTCGCCCATGCGGTGACGGTGGAGACCGAGGCGCGGCTCTTCGAGGCCGAGGCGCTGTGGGGCGGCGGGCTGACCCGGCTCTCGGTGGCGCGGCTGGCGCGGATCGGGCAGCGGCGCGGCTTCCGCCCGGCCATGACCGTCACGCAATACGCGGTGGAGAAGCCCCGTGCCGCCGAGGCGCCCACCGCCCTGGCCGGCCTCGGCTGCCGCCCCGGCGCCAGTGCCGAGGCCGTGCTGGCGCTGCTGCGCGAGGCGGAGGGGCGCAGCGGCCGGCGCATCGTCCGCCTGGCCGCGCCCTTCTTCCGCCAGGGCATGCCGGCGCTGGAGGAGGCCGCCCGGCGCCTCGGCCTGCCGCTCGACTGGATCGGCCATGCCGCCCTGCTGGCGGTGCAGCCCCGTTGCCCGACCCGCTCCGAGGCGGCGTTGCGCGCCACCGGCCTGGCCAGCGTGGCGGAAGGCTGCGCCCTGGCGGCGGGCGGGGCGCTGCTGCTGCCCCGCATCGCCGAAGGCGGGGTGAGCTGCGCGCTGGCCGAGCCGCCGCCATGATCCCGGCAGGCGCGGCGGCGCCGGACCATCGTCTTCCCCCGGCCTTCCGCAGAGCCCCGCAGACAGCATGACCGTGCATTTCATCGGCGCCGGCCCCGGCGCCCCCGACCTCATCACCCTGCGCGGGCGCGACCTGCTGGCCGCCTGTCCGGTCTGCCTCTATGCCGGCTCCGTCGTGCCGCCGGCGCTGCTGGCGCATTGCCCGCCCGGCGCCCGGCTGGTCGATACCGCGCCGCTCGACCTCGACGGCATCGAGACGGAGTACCGCCGCGCCCATGCCGCCGGGCTGGATGTGGCGCGGCTGCATTCGGGCGATCTCTCGGTCTGGTCGGCGGTCGCCGAGCAGGCGCGGCGGCTGGAGCGGCTCGGCATCCCCTATACCCTCACCCCCGGCGTGCCGGCCTTCGCCGCCGCCGCCGCCGCGCTGGGGCGGGAGCTGACCCTGCCGGGCGTGGCGCAGAGCCTGGTGCTGACGCGGGTCTCGGGTCGCGCCTCGCCGATGCCGCCGGGCGAGACGCTGGAGGCCTTCGGCGCCACCGGGACGACGCTCGCCCTGCATCTCGCCATCCATGCACTGGAGGAGATCGTCACCCGCCTGACGCCGCTCTACGGCGCCGATTGTCCGGTGGCCATCGTCATCCGCGCCTCCTGGCCGGAGCAGCGGGTGCTGCGCGGCCGGCTCGGCGACATCGTGGCGAAGCTGGCGGCCGAGCCGGCGGAACGGACGGCGCTGATCCTCGTCGGCCCGGCGCTGGAGGCCGGGGATTTCCGCGACAGCGCGCTCTACGACACGGACTACCAGCGCCGCTTCCGGGGGCGGGCATGAGCTCACCCGGCCTCGGCCAGCAACCGCCCGTCCCGCCCGAAGAGCGCGACATCGACCCGCACCGGCGCGCCCTCGACCACCGCCTGCGCCACGGCGCGGGCGCGCCCGGCCACCGCCGCCGGGAGGGCGAGGCCGGCCGCCCCGGCCAGGGTGAAGGCCTCCAGCGCGGTGTTCGCGCCTTCGATGCGGGCGGCCAGGGCGGCATCGGCGCCCGCCGCGCGGGCCAGCCCGGCCAGGGCCTCCAGATCCACCGCGCCGCGCCGCGAATGCAGGTCGAGCCGGCCCTGGGCCAGCTTGGTCAGCTTGGCGGGGCCGCCGGCGATGGTGACGCGCGGCACCGGATGGGCGCGCAGGTACTTCAGCATGCCGCCGACGAAATCGCCCATGTCGATCAGCGCCTGCTCCGGCAGGCGGTGCAGGGCGCGCACCGCCGCCTCGCTGGTGCTGCCGGTGGCGCCGGCGACATGCGCCAGGCCGGCGGCGCGGGCGACGTCGATGCCGCGATGGATGGAGTGGATCCAGGCCGAGCAGGAATAGGGCACCACCACCCCGGTCGTGCCCAGCACGGAGAGGCCGCCCAGGATGCCGAGGCGCGGGTTCATGGTGCGCCGCGCCAGCGCCTCGCCGCCGGGGATGGCGATCTCGACGCGCGCATCGACCGCACCGCCCGCCACCGCCTCCAGCGCGGCGCGGATCATCTGGCGCGGCACCGGGTTGATGGCCGGCTCGCCCGGCGGCAGCGGCAGGCCCGGCAGGGTGACGGTGCCGACCCCCTCGCCGGCGACGAAGACCAGGCCGCCGCCGGGCGGCAGGGGATGCACGGTGGCGCGGATCAGCGCGCCATGCGTCACGTCCGGATCGTCCCCCGCATCCTTGACCACCGCCGCCCAGGCGCCGCCATCCCCGGTGAAGCCATGCCCGGCCAGGGCGAAGGCGGGCGCCTCGCCCCGCGGCAGCCGGATGGTCACGGGATCGGGGAAGGCGCCGTGGCGCAGCGCGGCGAAGGCCGCCCCGGCCGCCGCCGTGGCACAGGCGCCGGTGGTCCAGCCCCGGCGGAGAGGCGCGTCCTGCTGCACGCCGGGAGGTTTAGCGCCCGCCGGGGCCCGGGGCGAGCGGCATGAAGCGCCTCGCCGCGCTGGAGGCCGCCATGGGCCGCGCCGCCCCGGTGCTGGAGCCCGGCCATGTCTGGCTCGCCGGGGCCGGGCCGGGCGATCCCGGCATGCTGACGCTCGACGTGCTGGCCGGCCTCGCCCAGGCCGAGGTGGTGGTGCATGACGATCTGGTCGATCCGCGCATCCTGGCCATGGCCCCCGCGACGGCCGAGCTGCGCTTCGTCGGCAAGCGCGGCGGGCGGCCCTCGACGCCGCAGGCCGCCATTCTCGGCCTGCTGGCCGAGCTGGCGCTGGCCGGGCGGCGCGTCCTGCGGCTCAAGGGTGGCGATCCCTTCGTCTTCGGGCGCGGCGGGGAGGAGGCGCTAGCGCTGGCCGCCGCCGGCATCCCGCACCGCATCCTGCCCGGACTGACGGCGGGGCTGGCCGGATTGGCGGCGGCCGGCATCCCGGCGACGCATCGCGGCGTCAACCAGGCGGTGGTGCTGGCCACCGGACATGCGGCCGAGGGCGCCGAGGACGCGCTGGACTGGACGGCGCTGGCCCGGCTCGGCCAGCCGCTGCTGCTCTACATGGCGATGCGGCGGCTGGAGGCGGTGACGGCGGCGCTGCTGCGCGGCGGCCTGCCGCCCGGAACGCCGGTCGCGGTGGTGACGGAGGCGACCCGGCCCGGCCAGCGCAAGCTGGTCTCGACCCTGGCGGAGGTGGCGGAGGCGGTGCGCGGGGCCGGGCTGGACGCGCCGGCGATCATCGCCATCGGCGGCATCGTCGGCGTGCTGGGCGGGAGCGGGCGCTGAACGAAATTCCCCCGGGAAGCGGACTTCCCGGGGGAGGAGGGCGACTCAGCGCGCGCGGCGCGTCGTGCCGCCGCGCTGCGGGGTGGCCGCCCGCGTGTCCGGCGGCGGCGGCGCGACGCGGGGCGCGACCGGCGCGGCGGCCGGCGTCACCGCCGCGGCGCCGGGCTGCACCGTCACATTGACCTTCACCGTGGTGGAACCCGGCAGCAGGCGCACCGTGAAGCTGTCGGTGCCGCTGAAGCCGGGCAGCGGCGTGTAGTCGATGCGGGTGTAGTCCCCGACGCTGTGCACATACACCCGGCCGTTCTCGGCACGGGCGCTCAGCAGGCCGGCGTCGAAGGGCTCCGGGCCGGGGCGGGCGACGCGCAGGGCGCACCAGCCGCCGTCATTCACCACGGTCATCGGCGCCACGGTCTCGCGGCCGTCGATCAGCCGGGGGTTGTCATCCACCGTGCAGGACTTGGCCGCGCCGATCATGTCGATGGCATAGACCGGGCGACGGGAGGTCTCGACGGCGCGCTGCGGCTGGGCACAGGCGGCGAGCAGCGCGGGCAGGGCCAGCGCCACCCAGGCGGAACGGAGATGCATCAACGCGAGGCCCGGCGGCTGGACGTGGCGCTCCGCGCGGGGGCGGGGCTGGAGGCGCTGGGGACGCAGCTGCCGAGCGAGGCCGGCAGCAGGTCCTTGGAGGCGGCGTAGGGGCCGAGCTCGGCGGCGCCGGGCAGGCTCATCACCTCCTCGAAGAGGCGCGCGTTGCGGCTGCAGAAGTCGGCGCCGACACGATTGGCCTCCTGCGCCCGGGCATTGGCGAGGTTGGTGATGAAGACGTCGTTCTCACGCTGGCCGGCGCGGCGGTCGCGCGCGGTGAAATGGCCGATCACCGCCATGTCGTTGCTGCTCAGCACCGGCTTGTAGCGGGTGATGAAGGCGTTGTAGGGCGCCTCGGTGTTGCAGGTCGTGGCGATGACCATCAGCTCGGTCTTCAGCGCGGCGATCTCGAACATCGCCTGCTGCTCCGGCGTGGCGCAGCGGAAGCTGGTCGCCATGGCGCCGGTGCCGGCCAGCAGCGTGGCGGCCGTCAGGAGACCCGTCAGGCCATGGAGGGCCAGGCGCCGGAACGGGCCGCGGGCGTCGCGTCTCCGCCCGGAGGCCGCCAGGCCGGTGTCTGGGCGCAATTCTGGAAGCGGGCGGCGCTGGTCCATACCCCTCATCCTCTCCGTTCTTCGTACTGGCGCGGTGCTGCCGCGGACTGGCTGCGGGAAATCCGAGATTCCATCGGGCCCGGCGCCCTTCCCCGTCCCGTCCCGCCCGGCGCCGCGGCAGGGCGGCGGAGCGGATCCATCGGTCCATACGGAAGACAGCGAACCCATGGGTGCAATACCGTGCGGCTGGCTTGCCGTGCAAGGCGTCAAAGCACGGAGGCGCGCGATTCGTTCCGCCAGAAATCAAGTTGTTACACAGCATTGCTGCACCGCCATCTTCGCTTGCCCCGGGATGCCGGCCAAGCCTCAGCCTGCCCTGGGGCTGGGCCGGCGGCCATTCATCCCCATCTCCTGGCCCATCTCCTGGCCCATCTCCTGGCCCATCTCCTGGCGGCCACCCCCTGGCCGAAGGGCCCGGCCTGTGATTGACGCTCGCGGCGAGGCAGGGACAGCGGAGGATGCATGGGCGGAGCTCTGGTGATCGGCGCGCCGCGCTCGGGCAGCGGCAAGAGCACGCTGACCCTGGCGCTGCTGGCGGCGTTCCGGCGGCGCGGGCTCGCGGTCGCGGCCGCCAAGTCCGGCCCGGACTATATCGACCCCGCCTTCCACGCCGCGGCCTGCGGCCATCCGAGCCCCAACCTCGACAGCTGGGCCATGCCCCCCGCCCTGCTGGACGCCGTGGCGGCGGAGGCGCGGCGCGCCCGGCCCCTGCTGCTGATCGAATCCGCCATGGGGCTGTTCGACGGCGCCGGCCCTGAGCCCGGGCGCCAGGGCAGCGCCGCCGATCTCGCCGCGCGCTTCGGCCTGCCGGTGCTGCTGCTGCTCGATGTCTCCGGGCAGTCGCAGAGCGCCGCCGCCATCGCCCGCGGCTTCGCCACGCACCGCGCCGGGGTGCGCGTCGGCGGCGTGGTGCTGAACCGGGTGGCCAGCGAGCGGCACCGCCGGGGCGCGGCGGAGGCCATCGCCGAGGCTGGCCTGCCGGTGCTCGGGGCGCTGCCGCGCGAGGCGGCCGTCACCCTGCCCGAGCGGCATCTCGGCTTGGTGCAGGCGCGCGAGCTGGGCGAGCTTCCGGCGCTGCTGGAGCGGCTGGCCGATCTGGCCGAGGCGCGACTCGACCTCGGCGCCATCCTGGCCCTGGCCGCGACGGCGGCGTCCCCGCCCGCCTCCGCCGCGCCGCACCCGCCGCTGCCGCCCCCCGGGCAGCGCATCGCCCTGGCCGAGGACGATGCCTTCAGCTTCCTCTATCCGCATGTCCTGGCCGGCTGGCGGCGGGCGGGGGCGGAGATCGAGTGCTTCTCCCCCCTGGCCGACCAGCCGCCGCCCGAGGCCTGCGACGCCTGCTGGCTGCCCGGCGGCTATCCCGAACTGCATGCGGGCCGGCTGGCGGCGGCCGGGCGCTTCCTGGAGGGGCTGCGACGCTTCTCCCGGACCCGCCCGGTGCATGGCGAATGCGGCGGCTATATGGTGCTCGGGCAGGGGCTGGAGGATGCGGCGGGCCGGCGCCACGCCATGGCAGGGCTGCTCGGCCACGCCACCAGCTTCGCCGCGCGGAGGATGAACCTCGGCTACCGGGAGGCGCGCCTGCTGGCCGACGGTCCGCTGGGCGCCGCCGGCACCCGCCTGCGCGGCCATGAGTTCCATTACGCCCGGCTGACCGAGCCGGGCCCCGCCGCGCGCCCGGGACGCCCCCCTGGCCGAGCTGGCCGACGCCGCCGGCGCCCCGCTCGGCCATGGCGGCGGGCGGCGCGGCCCGGTCAGTGGCAGCTTCTTCCACGCCATCGCCACGCAGGAGCCGTGATGACCGGAACCGAACGCCTCGCCGCCCTGCGCGCCCGCTGCGCCGCGCCGCCGGCAGGCGACGAGGCCGCCGCCGCCACCGTGACCGCCCGCCAGGCGCGGCTGACCAAGCCGCCCGGCAGCCTCGGCCGGCTGGAGGCGCTGGCGGCCTGGATGGCCCGTTGGCAGGGTCGCGCCCTCCCCCGGCTGGAGCGCGTGCAGGTGCTGGTCTTCGCCGGCAACCATGGCGTGGCGGCGCGCGGCGTCTCGCCCTATCCGGCGGCGGTGACGGCGCAGATGGTGGCGAACTTCGCCGCCGGCGGCGCCGCCATCAACCAGCTCGCCGCCTGCGCCGGCGCGCGGCTGCGTGTGGTGCCGCTGGCGCTCGACAGGCCCACCGCCGACATGACGGAGGCGCCGGCCCTGGCCCCCGAGGAGTTTCTCGACGCGGTGGACAGCGGCGCGGCCGCCATGGATGAGGGGGTGGACCTGCTCTGCCTGGGCGAGATGGGCATCGGCAACACCACCGCCGGCGCCGCCCTGGCGGCCGCGCTGTTCGGTGGCGGCGGCGACTGGGCCGGGCGCGGCACCGGGCTCGACGAGGCCGGCCTGGCCCGCAAGCGCGCCGTGGTCGAGGCCGCCCTGGCCCGCCACCCGGAGGCCCGGACCGATCCGCTGGAGGC
>NZ_JBSXMU010000103.1:0-11931 GCF_054073225.1 Teichococcus aerofrigidensis | reverse complement strand
GTCCGGGTCCGCCGCCGCGCGGACGCGCCGCAGCGCGATGCCTTCCCAGGATGTGCCTGCGATCCGTGCCATGCATGCATGCTATGCGGTGGCCGCGCCGGACGAAAGTCGGCTCCGGTGGCAAATCCGCTCCGCCCCGCGCATTATAGGCGTGGCCGGCGGCCGGGATGCCGCCGCCGGACCGCGCCGCTTCCCCTCGCCCCCGTCCTATGCGAAGGAGGCCCGGCAAGCGTGTCCTCCCCCCCGCGCGCGGCCCCTGCCGTGCCAGACTATGGAACCGACCGAGACATGTCCTTCCTGCAGCGGCTGACCACTGGCCTCTCCGCCAGCAAGATCGGCACCGACCGCTTCGGCAACGCCTATTACGAGAGCCGCAAGTCCTGGCTGGGCTACGGCCGCAAGCGCCGCTTCGTCCTCTATTCCGGCGCCCCCGACCCGACCACCGTGCCGCCCGAGTGGCATTGCTGGCTGCACCACGTGACCGACGCGCCCCTGCCGGAGCAGAAGCGCTTCCCGTGGCAGCAGGAGCACCAGCCGAACCTGACCGGCACGCCGCGCGCCTACCGCCCCTCGGGCCACGACTTTGCCGGTGGCCGCCGCCCCGTCTCGGCCGGCGACTATGACGCCTGGACCCCCCATGGCTGAACGTGTCATGCAGCGGCGCAGCTGGGCGGAGGTGCTGACCGGCGCGATCGTCCTCGCGGTGGCCGCGCTGTTCCTGGTCTATGCGCTTGGCCAGTCCGGGCGCAGCCTCGGCCTGGGGGCCGGCGGCATGACCCTGACCGCCCGCTTCGACCGGATCGACGGCCTGACCCCCGGCGCCGACGTCCGCATCGGCGGCGTCAAGATCGGCAGCGTGGTCGAGCAGCGCATCGACCCGCAGACCTTCCTGGCCGTGCTGCGCATGCAGATCCAGGGCGACATCCACGTCCCCGACGACAGCTCGGCCGAGATCACCTCGGATGGCCTGCTGGGCGGCAAGTACGTGGCGCTGGTGCCGGGCGGCTCGGACAGGAACCTGGCCGATGGCGGCGAGATCAAGATCACCCAGTCGGCGGTGAGCCTGGAATCCCTGCTCGGCCGCTTCATCTTCTCGGTCACCGAGCTGAACGCGAACAACCAGCGGAACCCGGAGGAGAATGCCCCGGCCAATCCCCCGGCCAATCCCCCGGCCCCTGCGGCGCCGCCGGCCCGGCCATGAGCGGCGCTCCGGTCCCGCCGGCGCGCTGGCCCGGCGCCGACGGCCAGCCGGTCGCCTGCCGCGAGAAGCTGAAGGTGCTGGCCGAGAACCATGCCGAGGCGGCCACCCTGCTCGGCGAGATGCTGGAGGACGCCGTGCTGATGGGCGTGGACGAGGCGGCCATGCGCCGCATCCTGACGGATCTGGTCAATGCCCTGCCCAGCCCGCGCCGTGGCGGGGGCGCGCCTGACTGATGCGTGCGGTTCTGATGCGCATGGCCCTGGGCGCCGCCCTCGCCGCCCCGCTGGCGCTCCCCCTCCCCGCCGTCGCCCAGCAGGATGCCGGCTGGGTGCCCAAGCGGACCGCCTCGCTGCAGGCGCTGGACAAGGTCACGGCACGCATCACCATCGTGGACGCGCCGGTGAACCAGCCGGTGAGCTTCGGCACGCTGCGCGTCATCGTCCGGGCCTGCAACGCCCGTCCCCCGGAGGAGGTGCCCGACGCCGCCGCCTGGCTGCAGGTGGAGGACACGCGCAACGACAGTGGCGGCACGCCGGTCTTCCAGGGCTGGATGTTCGCCAACGCGCCCGGCATCGCCATGCTGGAGCATCCCGTCTACGACCTCCGGGTGCTGTCCTGCCGCTGAGCCGGCGGCGGCTACACGATCCCGTGACCGCGGGGTAAAGCCAACCGCGCCGTGCGGTTCCGCAGCCGGAAAGCGCTCGCCGAGGGTTTTCCATCGGCGCCACTGCGGCCATAGGAACAGGCATGCAGCAGACCGTTCCCTCCGGGAGCCCCTCCGACGGGACGCCCTGCCCCCCCAGCCCGGGGCCGCGGGCCGCCCTGTTCCTCGATCTCGACGGCACGCTGATCGAGATCGCGCCGCGTCCGGACGCCGTCGTGGTGCCGCCGCACCTGCCGGATCTCCTGGCCCGCCTCTCGGCGGGGCTGGAGGGGGCGGTGGCCATCGTCACCGGGCGCGGGCTCGATGTGGCGCGGGCGCTCGCCGCCGGGGGCCTTGCCGCCACCGGCCCGGTCCCGCCCATCGCCTTCGCGGCCGAGCACGGCACCATCATCGATGCCTCGGCCCTCGCCACCCGCTGGCCCGGCGCCACGATCCCGCCGATGCCGCCGCCGCCCTCGCCCCCGCCCGCCTGGCGTGCCGAGGCGGCCGCCTGGGCGGCGGCGCGGCCCGGCCTGTTGCTGGAGGAGAAGGCGCACGGCTTCGTGCTGCATTTCCGCGCCGCCCCGGCGCTGGGCGAGGCCGCCACCGGCTTCCTTCAGGAGCTTGTGGCGCGACCCGAGGCGGCCGGTGCCTTCCAGGTGCTGCCGGCCCATGCCGCCGCCGAGCTGCGCCCGCGGAGCGCCGACAAGGGCACCGCCGTCACCTGGCTGATGCGCCACCCCCCCTTCGCCGGCCGCGTCCCGGTCTTCGTCGGCGATGACGTGACCGACGAGTACGGCATCGAGGCCTGCCGCGCCCTCGGCGGCACCGGATACCGCATCCCCCTGTCCTTCCCCGGACCGGCGGCGGTGCATGCCTGGCTCGGGCGCCTGGCCGCGGAGCTTCCCGCGTGAGCCAGCCGCTGGATCTCGCGCCGGTCGGGAACGGCATCATCGCCGGCCTGTTCGACCGGCAGGGCCGCTGCTCCTGGCTGTGCTGGCCGCGCTTCGACGGCGACCCGATCTTCTGCGCCCTGCTCGGCGGCGAGGAGCCGCAGGACGGCTTCATGGATTGCGAGCTGCTGGGCGGCGGCACCCCCTCGCGCCAGCAGTACCGCCGCAACACCGCCATCCTGGAGACCGAGCTGGAGGACGAGCAGGGCAACCGGCTGCGGATCACCGACGCGGCGCCCCGCTTCCCGCTGCACGGCCGCAGCTACCGCCCGGCGATGCTGGTGCGGCGCATCGAGCCGCTCTCCGGCGCGCCGCTGATCCGCCTGCGCATCCGGCCGCGCTCGCACTGGGGCCGCGACCGGCCCGCCCGCCGCGCCGGCTCCAACCACCTCCGCTACATCACCGAGGACCAGGTGCTGCGGGTGACGACCGACGTGCCGCTGGCCCTGCTGTCGGAGGAGGCGCCCTTCCTGCTCGACCAGCCGGTGACGCTGCTGATCGGCCCGGATTCGACCATCTCCGACAATGTCGATTCGGTCGGCCAGGAGATGCTGCGCGAGACGGAGACCTACTGGCTGAACTGGACGCGCGGCCTGCACCTGCCCTTCGAGTGGCAGGAGGAGGTGATCCGCGCCGCCATCACCCTCAAGCTCTGCACCTTCGAGGAGACCGGCGCCGTGGTCGCGGCGCTGACCACCTCGATCCCCGAGGCGCCGGGCACGGAGCGCAACTGGGACTACCGCTACTGCTGGCTGCGCGACGCGCTCTTCACCGTGCAGGCGCTGAACCGCCTCGGCACCACGCGGACCATGGAGGAGTACATCCGCTACGTCACCAACGTGGTGGCGATCTCGCAGGGCGGCGTGTTGCGGCCCTGCTACCCGCTGGTGCCCTCCCTGCCCATGCCGGAACGGATCGAGGAGCAGCTTCCGGGCTTCCTCGGCATGGGGCCGGTGCGCGTCGGCAACCAGGCGGCGGAGCAGGTGCAGAACGACGTCTACGGCTCCGTCATCATGGCGGCGGCGCAGATGTTCTTCGACCAGCGGCTGCCGCGCCCGGCCGGCGAGCCGCTGTTCCGCCTGCTGGAGCGGCTGGGCGAGCAGGCCGAGGCACGGGCGCTGACGCCGGATGCGGGCATCTGGGAATATCGCGGCCGGGAGCGCATCCACACCTTCTCCGCCGCCATGTGCTGGGCCGGCATGGCCCGACTGGCCGGCATCGCCCGCTATCTCGGCCTGCCGGACCGGGCGGAGCGCTGGGCGAAGTCGGCGCGCGAGCTGCATGCGGTGATCTGCGAGAAGGCCTGGCGCCCGGAGCTCGGCAGCTTCGTCGAGAGCTTCGAGGGCGACGGCATGGACGCTGCCCTGCTGCTGCTGCCCGAGATCGGCTTCCTGCCGGCGACCGACCCGCGCTTCCTGGGCACGCTCGACCTGATCGGGCGGCGGCTGGTGCATGACGGGCTGCTCCACCGCTACGACATGGCCGATGATTTCGGGAAACCCGAAACGGCCTTCCTCGTTTGTTCCTTCTGGTACGTCGACGCCCTCGCCGCCGCCGGACGGATGGAGGAGGCGCGCGCCATGTTTGGGAGGATCCTGTCGTGCCGGAATCACCTGGGGCTGTTGGCGGAAGACCTCGATCCGAGGCGGAACCGGCTCTGGGGAAACTTTCCGCAGACCTATTCCCATGTTGGCCTGATCCTCTCGGCGATGCGTCTGAGCCGTTCGTGGGAGCACGGTCTGTGGGGCGGCTAGTCGTCGTCTCCAACCGCGTCGCGGTGCCGCGCCGCGGCGAACCGGCGGCGGGCGGCCTCGCCGTCGCGCTCAAGGACATGCTGAAGGCGAGCGGCGGGCTCTGGTTCGGCTGGAGCGGCGAGACCCGCAAGGATGCCGGGCTGGAGCCGCGCCGCGTTCGCTCGGCCGGCATCGACTACGCGACCATCGACCTCACGGAAGCCGACCATAAGGGCTTCTACGCCGGCTATTCCAACAACACCCTCTGGCCGCTCTTCCACTTCCGGCTCGGCCTGATGGAGTACAACCGCCAGGAAGCGGAATCCTACCGCAAGGTGAACCGCGACTTCGCCCAGGCGCTGCTGCCCCTGCTGCACCCCGACGACACCATCTGGATCCACGACTACCAGCTGATCCCGATGGCGGCCGAGTTGCGCGCGCTCGGCGCCCGCCAGCGCATCGGCTTCTTCCTGCACATCCCCTTCCCACCCTTCGCCGTGCTCTCGGCCCTGCCGGACGCCGAGCGGCTGCTGCGCGATCTGCTGGCCTATGACCTCGTCGGCGTGCAGACCCGGCGCGACCTCGGCGGGCTGATCAACTGCTTCCAGGAGGGGCTGGGCCTGACCCCCGACGCGACCGGCAGCGTGCGGGGCGAGCTGCACGGGACGCCACGCCGCGCCCGGCTCTCCGCCCATCCCATCGGCATCGACACGCGCGGCTTCGCCACCCTGGCGCGCAAGGCGGCCTTCGGGCCGGACACCCAGCGCCTCGCCGCCAGCATGGGCGGGCGGGCGCTGATCGTCGGCGCCGAGCGGCTCGACTATACCAAGGGCCTGCCGCACCGCATGCGCGGCTTCGCGGCGCTGCTGGCCAACTACCCCGAGCACCTGAACAAGGTCACCTACCTGCAGGTCGCGGCGCGCAGCCGCAACGAGGTGGCCACCTACCGCAACCTGCGCCGCGAGCTGGATACCCTGGCCGGCCGCATCAACGGCGACTATGCCGAGTTCGACTGGACCCCGGTGCGCTATGTCGCCCGCGCCGTGGCGCGCGAGACGCTGGCGGGCTTCTACCGCGCCGCGCGCGTGGGGCTGGTGACGCCGCTGCGGGACGGCATGAACCTGGTGGCCAAGGAGTATGTCGCGGCGCAGGATCCGGAGGATCCGGGCGTGCTGGTCCTGTCGAGCTTCGCCGGCGCGGCCGAGACCATGGAGACGGCCCTGCTGGTCAATCCGCTGGACGCCGAGGCGATCGCGGAGAAGCTCGACCAGGCGCTGCGGATGCCGCTGGCCGAGAGGAAGGAGCGCTGGGAGAGCATGATGCGCGGGCTGGAGGAGCAGACCGCCACCAGCTGGGCCGAGAGCTTCCTGGCCGAGCTGGAGGAGCTGTCCCTGCCGGAAGCGGAAACCTTCAGCCCGGCGCCGACGCGGAACTGAGGGGAGAACCGGGGCGAGGCGCCGTCAGGCCGGGGCCTCGCCCATCCGGCGGATCTCCTCCGCCACGCCGGGCGGATCGGGCCGCCAGGCGTCCGGCCGGACCAGCGCCTCGGCCAGCCGCGCCTTGTAGTCGGCGCGGGGGATCTCGATCGTGCCGAACTGCGTCAGATGGCCGGTGGTGAACTGCGTGTCGAGCAGGGTGAAGCCGCAGAGCCGCAGCCGCGCCACCAGATGCACCAGCGCCACCTTGGAGGCGTCCCGCGCCCGGCTGAACATGCTCTCGCCGAAGAAGGCGCCGCCGAGCGCCACGCCATAGAGCCCGCCGACCAGCGCGCCCTTCTGCCAGACCTCCACCGAATGCCCCTCCCCGCTGGCGTGCAGGGCGTTGAACAGCCGCTCGATCTCCGGGTTGATCCAGCTGTCCTCGCGCCCCGGCGCCGGTGCGGCGCAGGCGGCGATCACCGCGGGGAAGGCGGTGTCGGCGGTGACGGTATAGGGCCCGTTGAGGGCGGTGCGGCGCAGCCGGCGCGGCAGGTGGAAGCGGTGCAACGGCAGGATGCCCCGCAACTCAGGGTCCAGCCAGTAGAGCCGGTCGCCGGCGCGCGACTCCGCCATGGGGAAAAGCCCGGCGCGATAGGCGCGGAGCAGCAGCTCTGTCGTGATTTCCACCGGACGGCGGGACATGGCGCGTATCATGGCGCGGAGAGGAGGGCCGCGCCAGACATCGCTCAGCCGCCCTCGCGGCCGGGCAGCCGCGCCAGGATGCGTCGCGCCAGGGCCTTGTAATCCTCGTCGAAATGATGGCCGCCGCTGGTGCGGATGATCTGTGCCGGCGTGCCCTGGAAGGCCTTGCAGGCGGTGTCCTCCTCCTCCTCCGCGCCGTAGGTGCACTGCACCAGGGCGGGCGGCAGGCCGGGCAGCTCGGGCGCCGTCGGCAGCTCCCCCGGCCGCGAGAGGCCGATGAAATCGCCCAGCCGGATCTCGAAGGCGGCGCTCTTGCCGAGGGCGAGGAGCGAGATCAGCACCGTCCTCGCGCGGCTCGCCTCCGTCATGCGGTTCCAGGCGAAGGGCAGCACGTCGGCGCCGAAGGAATAGCCGATCAGCGCCACCTTCGGCGCCTTCCATGCCTCGGCATAGAGGGCGATGACACGGTCCAGCTCGGCCGCCACCTCCACCGGCGAACGCGGGGTCCAGAACCAGTTCAGGCAGTCGAAGCCGAGCACCGGGACGCCGGCGTCGCGCAGGTAGCGGCCGGCGGTGCGGTCGAGGTCGCGCCAGCCGCCGTCGCCCGAGAGGATGATGGCGAAGGTCTCCCCCCGCATCGGCCGGGCCGGCAGCTCGATCAGCCATTTCGAGGTGTCGCGCTGCGCCAGGGCGGGGCGCGCCGGCAGCGGCGCCAGGGCCGCCGCCGCGCCACCCAGGATCAGTCCCCGCCGCCCCGTGCTTCCCAGGCTCATTCGCTTCCCCGGCTCATTTGCCGATCACTCCCCGCAGCCCGCCCGATTGCAGCGCCGCGACATCCGCCAGCACCACCCAGGGGTCCAGCCCGCCCGGCGTGCAAAGGTAGCGCGGCTCCCATTCCGGCTCGAACTTTTCCTTGAAGGCCCTCAGGCCGCGGAAGTTGTAGAAGCGCTCGCCACGGCGGAAGACCAGCCCGCCCAGCCGGTACCAGACCGGCGCCAGCCGGTGCGCCGCCAGACCTGAGAGCGGCGCCATGCCGAGGTCGAACCAAGCATAGCCCTGCTCCCGCGCGCGCAGGATCAGTCGCAGGAAGAGGAAGTCCATGGTGCCGGGCGGCACGTCCGGGCGGTGGCGCATCAGGTCGATCGACATCTCGTGGCGCGGACCCGGCGTCTCCAGCAGGGTGGCGAAGGCGATCAGCCGGCCCTCCGGCCCGCGCACCAGCGCGACCCCCTGGGCGGCGACATAGGCCGGATCGAAGGCGCCGAGCGAGAAGGCCTTCTCGCGCGCCTTGTGCTGATCGAGCCAGAGGCGGGAGACCTCCGCCAGCTCGGGCAGCAGCGGCGGCACGCCGGCCGCCTCCACCACCTCGAAGCGCAGCCCCTCGCGCTCCGCCCGGTTCAGCGCGCTGCGCAGCGACTGCCGGGCGCGGCCCTTCAGGTCGAAGGCGGCGAGCCGCACCCGCGCCGCCTCGCCCAGCTTCAGCGGCTGCAGCCCGGCGTCGATGTAGAGCGGCAGGTTCTCCGGCCGCACCTGGTAGAAGGCGGCGCGGCCGCGCTGCGCGTCGGCCATCTCGACGAAGCGCCAGACCAGGTCCAGCCCCCGCTGCTTCGGCCCCACCGGATCGAACAGCGCCACCCAGGAGCGGCCACGCCGGCCGTACATGATGAAGGCATCCCCCGCCTCGGAGAACAGCAGCCCCTTGTCGCCCATGCGGACGAGATTGGCATCCGCCCGGTCCTGCGCCTCGACGATGGCGACGGCGCGCGCCATCTCCTCCGGCGTCGGCGGGTGGATGGCGCTGCGGGCCGGGCGCAGCAGCGCCCAGAGGCCGGCGGCGAACAGCGCCAGCACGCTGCCGAGCGTGGCGCGCATGCCGCGCGGCGTGCTGGCATCCAGCTCGAACTGCCACCAGAGCTGGCGCGAGTAGTCGACATCGCGGTGCGCGAAGAAGAGCAGCCAGGCCGCCGCCGCCACCACCGCCGCCACCGCCAGCCACCAGCCGGGCGTCAGGCTCGGCGCCAGCAGGCGGGCGCGGCGGTCGAAGCGCTGGCGCGAGACCAGCAGGGCGAGGCCCAGGAGCACCAGGAGGCCGATCTCCACCATGCCGCCGCCGCGGGCCAGCGAGAGCAGCAGCCCGCCGCCCGCCAGGGCGAGGGCCAGCCACCAGGCGCCGTCGAGCCGGTGCACCAGCCCGTGCGCCACGAAGATCAGCGCCAGCCCGCCGACGCTGGCCAGCAGATGCGACAGTTCGAAGACCGGCAGCGGCAGGGCGGGCGCCAGCAGACCCGGCGAGTCGCCCAGCGGCGGCGTGACGCCCCCCAGCAGCAGCGCCGCGCCGGCGGCGAAGGCGGTGGCGCCCAGGAAGCGCGGCATCAGCCGGGTGGCGGCGCGCACCGCCCGCGTGCCGCCGGCCAGCAGATGCGCCCGCCGGCTGGCCTCGAAGCCGGCCAGCAGCAGCAGGGCGAGGGCCAGCGGCAGGGCGAAGTAGATGGCGCGGTAGAGAACCAGCGCGGCCGCCACCTGATCCAGCGGCACCGCGGTGTTGCGGAAGGCCAGCAGCACCACCGCCTCGAAGACGCCGATGCCGCCCGGCAGGTGGCTGGCGGCGCCGATGGCGATCGCCACCGCGTAGAGCGCCATGAAGGCCGGCAGGTCGACCGCCCCCGGCGGCAGCAGCAGCCAGAGCACGGCGGCGGCGGCGCCGATATCGACCAGCGAGACCAGGCCCTGGAAGGCAACCAGCCGCAGTGGCGGGGCACGCAGCACGAAGCGCCCGAGACGCCGCCCGCGCCAGATCCGCCCCGCCACCGCCGCCCCGGCCAGGGCCAGCAGCCCCACCAGCGCCAGGCCCCGCAGCAGGGGCGCCGGCAGGCCGAACCATTCGGCCATGCGGTCGGCCTCCAGCAGCAGGCCGAGGCCGGCCACCGCGAAGAGCCCGAGGACGAAGCTCGCCGTGACGAACAGGATGGCGCGGGTGATGCGCGGCGGCTCCAGCCCCGCCGCGGCATAGATCCGCCAGCGCACCGCGCCGCCGGTGAAGGTGCCGACGCCGACCGTGTTGCTCAGGGCGAAGCCGCAGAAGGCGGCCAGGGCGGCGATGCGCGGCGGCACCCGCCCCGGCGCGACATGGCGCAGCGCCGAGATGTCGTAGCCGGTCATGGCGGCATAGCTCAGCGCCGTGGCGGCCACCGCCGCCAGCAGCACCGCCGGCCGCTGCGCCGCCAGGGCGGCGGTGATGGCGTTGTAGTCGAGCTCCCGCGACAGCGCGTGCAGCGCCAGCAGGCCGAGCCCGGCCATCGCCACCGATCCGGCCAGCACCAGCCAGGGCCGCAGCAGGGCCCAGCGCCGTGCCCGCCGCGTGCCGGCGTCGAGGCCGTCGCCGCCCTCCGTCCCGCTTTCGCTCGCCGCCGGAGGGGCGGCCGTGAACCCGTTCATCACTCTTCCCGATCAACGCGCCTCCCCCACCGGCCAGGCGGTGGAGAAGGAGGGCCGCAGAGGCAAACGGCGGGACGGCCTGTCGGCTGCCCGGCCGCGCGCAGAAAAGGCGCGCGGGAGACAGGAGCGCGAAAGGATGGCGACCCTGTGGCCGTCCCGGGGGCGGTCCCGGGGGCCGTCCCGGGGGCCGTCCTGGGGCGGGCCGGAACGGCGCTCAGGTCTTCAGGCCGACGAAACGCTCGAGCCAGTGGATGGTGTAGTCGCCCGACTGGAATTCCGGATCGGCCATGATGCGCTGGTGCAGCGGCAGGGTGGTGCGGATGCCGTCCACCACCATCTCCCCCAGCGCCCGGCGCATGCGGGCGATGGCCTCGGCGCGGGTCTTGCCGTGCACCACCAGCTTGGCCACCAGGCTGTCGTAGTGCGGCGGCACGGAATAGCCGGAATAGAGCGCGCTATCGACCCGCACCCCGAGCCCGCCCGGCGCGTGATAGGTGTTCACCCGGCCCGGGCTGGGCGCGAAGCTCTCGGGGTCCTCGGCGGTGATGCGGCATTCGATGGCATGGCCGCTGAAGGTGATGTCGGACTGGCCATAGCCCAGCGCCTCGCCGGCGGCGACGCGCAGCTGCTCCTTCACCAGGTCGATGCCGCAGACCATCTCGGTGACGGGGTGCTCGACCTGCAGTCGGGTGTTCATCTCGATGAAGGCGAACTGCCCGTCCTGCCAGAGGAACTCCAGCGTGCCGGCATTGCGGTAGCCGAGCTTGGCCAGGCCGGCCGTCACCTGCGCGCCCAGCGCGTCGCGCTCGGCGGCGGTCAGGGCGGGGGAGCCGGCCTCCTCCACGAGCTTCTGGTGGCGGCGCTGCAGCGAGCAGTCCCGCTCGCCGAAATGCACCACATGGCCATGCGCGTCGGCCAGCACCTGCAGCTCGATATGCCGCGGCCGGTCGAGGTACTTCTCCATGTAGACCGCGTCGTTGCCGAAGGCGGCCTTGGCCTCGGTGCGGGCGACGCGCCAGGCCTCCTCCAGCTCCTCGGCCGAATGGGCGACCTTCATGCCGCGCCCGCCGCCGCCGGCGGCCGCCTTGATCAGCACCGGATACCTGATCCGCTCGGCGACCTCGCGCGCCTCCTCCAGGCTGGCCAGCTCGCCATCCGATCCCGGCACCAGCGGCACGCCGAGCGAGCGCATCGCCTGCTTGGCGGCGATCTTGTCGCCCATCATGCGGATATGGTCCGGCGAGGGGCCGATGAAGGCGAAGCCGTGCGCCTCCACCATCTCGGCGAAGCCGGCATTCTCGGAGAGGAAGCCATAGCCCGGATGGATCGCCTCCGCCCCGGTGATCGAGGCGGCGGAGAGGATGGCGGCGACGTTGAGATAGCTGTCGCGCGCGGCGGGCGGGCCGATGCAGACGCTCTCATCGGCCAGCCGCACATGCATGGCGGTGGCGTCGGCGGTGGAATGCACCGCCACGGTGCGGATGCCCATCTCCTGGCAGGCGCGATGGACGCGCAGCGCGATCTCGCCGCGATTGGCGATCAGCACCTTCCTGAACATGGGGCCTACTCGATCACCACCAGCGGCTCGCCGTATTCGACCGGCGTGCCGCTCTCGACCAGGATGCGCGTGACCGTGCCGGCCTTCGGCGCCTTGATCTGGTTGAAGGTCTTCATCGCCTCGATCAGCAGCAGCGTCTGCCCCGCCGCGACCTGGGCGCCCGGGGAGATGAAGGGCGCCGCCCCCGGCTCCGGCGCCAGATAGGCGACGCCGACCATCGGCGAGGTCACGGCGCCGGGCGTCGCGGCGCTGACGGCGGCGGGCCCGGCGGCGGGCCCGGTGGCGGCC
>NZ_JBSXMU010000102.1:0-11956 GCF_054073225.1 Teichococcus aerofrigidensis | reverse complement strand
GATCTGCACCGAGGCGATCTCCGGGCTGGCGGCCAGCCGGCGGCGCAGCTCCAGCCATTCGCTCAGGCCGAGGAAGCGGGCCCGGGCCTCGATATGGCTGGCGGCCGGGCCGCTGTGCGGCATGACCGGCGGCGCCGCGTCGCTCGGGGCCGCGCCGGCGGTGCCGCCGCTGGCGAGGCTGCGGCCCGGGCCGCCCGCCCGGTTGGGATTGAAGTTGACCGTCAGCCGGCCGGTATAGCCGGTGCGGGTGGTCCGCTCCTGCTCCACCACGATGCTGCTGACCATGCTTTCGATCTGCGAATCGCTGACGCCGCGCGGCAGGCCGAGCTCGCTGGCCATCCGCTCATAGGCCAGGCGCTGCGCCGAGGCGATGGCGCGGGTGCGGGCCACCACGGCGTTCTCCGCCGTGGCCTCCGCCGGAACGCCGCGCTGGGTGTAGGCGGCCATCGGGTCGGCCATCGGCGCGGCGCCGGCCGCCGCCGTGTCCGCCGGCAGGGGAGAGGGCGGATTGGGCAGCTGGGCGCCCGCCGGGGCAGCACCGATCCCCGCGCCGATCAGGGTTCCCAGGACAATGGTTGCGGCGAGACGCCGAAAGTGTTGCATTCCGCCCCCTTGGATGGCCCGGCATAGCGGTCTGACTGCGCCCGGGTCTTTTGCGCATAGCCGATCGGGCCCCCTGATGACCAGTCTGACCTACCGTGATGCCGGCGTGGATATCGAAACCGGCGATGCCCTCGTGGACGCCATCAAGCCGCTGGCCCGCTCCACCGACCGCAGCGGCACGATGGGGGGCCTCGGCGGCTTCGGCGCGCTCTTCGACCTGAAGGCGGCGGGCTTCGCCGATCCGGTCCTGGTCTCCTCGACCGACGGCGTCGGCACCAAGCTGCGCCTCGCCATCGACGCCGGGCTGCACGACACGGTGGGCATCGACCTCGTCGCCATGTGCGTCAACGACCTCGTCGTGCAGGGTGCCGAGCCGCTGTTCTTCCTCGACTACTTCGCCACCGGCAAGCTGCGGCTGGAGCAGGCCAGCGCCGTGGTGTCCGGCATCGCCGAGGGGTGCCGCCAGGCCGGCTGCGCGCTCGTCGGCGGCGAGACGGCCGAGATGCCCGGCATGTACGCCAAGGACGACTACGACCTCGCCGGCTTCTCGGTCGGCGCCGCCGAGCGCGGCGCGCTGCTGCCGAAGCCGGATGTCGGTCCCGGCGACGTGGTGCTGGGGCTGGCCGCCTCCGGCGTGCATTCCAACGGCTTCTCGCTGGTCCGCCGGGTGCTGGCCGGGACCAACCAGGGCATCGACACCCCCGCCCCCTTCGCCGCCGGCCAGACCGTCGGCCAGGCGCTGCTGGCGCCGACGCGCATCTATGTGAAGTCGGTCCTCGCGCTGCACCGCGCCGGGCTGCTGAAGGCGGCGGCGCATATCACCGGCGGCGGCCTGCCCGGCAACCTGCCGCGCGTGCTGCCCCGCGGCACGGTCGCGGTGCTGGATGCCGGCGCCTGGACGGTGCCGCCGGTCTTCGCCTGGCTGGCGCGCCAGGGCCATGTTGCGCCCGAGGAGATGCTGCGCGTCTTCAACTGCGGCATCGGCATGTGCCTCGTGGTGCGCGAGGCCGATGCGGCGGCGGCGACCGAGCTGCTGGCCGGGGCCGGCGAGACGGTGTTCCGCCTCGGTGCCATCGCCGCCGGTGCGGCGGACGCGGCGCCCGAGGTGCGGATCGACAACCTGCCGGCCGGCTGGCCCCTCCCCCGGTCCACCCCGTGACCGGCGGCGCCCCCGCGCGGCGCCGCACCGCGATCCTGATCTCGGGCCGGGGCAGCAACATGGCCGCCCTGCTCGCCGCCGCCGCCGACCCGACCTATCCGGCCACCATCGCCCTGGTGCTGTCGAACCGCGCCGACGCCGCCGGCCTGGCCCGCGCCGCCGAGGCCGGCATCCCGGTGGCGGTGGTGGAATCCCGCCCCTTCGGCCGCGACCGCGCCGGCTTCGAGGCGGCGATGGAGGCGGTGCTGGCGGAGCACGGCGTGGAGCTGATCGCCCTGGCCGGCTTCATGCGCGTGCTGACCGAGGGTTTCACCGCCCGGTGGGAGGGCCGGTTGCTGAACATCCACCCCTCCCTGCTGCCCGCCTTCCC
This sequence comes from Teichococcus aerofrigidensis, assembly GCF_054073225.1. Classification (NCBI taxonomy): domain Bacteria; kingdom Pseudomonadati; phylum Pseudomonadota; class Alphaproteobacteria; order Acetobacterales; family Roseomonadaceae; genus Roseomonas; species Teichococcus aerofrigidensis. The sequence continues at coordinate 9,824 of NZ_JBSXMU010000102.1, read as the reverse complement.
GGGCCTCGACACCCATGCGCGGGCCCTCGCCGCGGGCGTCCGCCTGCATGGCTGCACGGTGCATCTGGTGACGCCGGGCGTGGATGAGGGACCGATCCTGGCCCAGGCCGCCGTGCCGGTTCTGCCCGGCGACGGCGAGGCCGAGCTCGCCGCCCGCGTCCTGGCCGAGGAGCACCGCCTCTACCCCGCCGCCCTGGCCTGGCTGGCGGCGGGCCGGGTGCGGCTGGAGGGCGGCCTCGCCCGGCTGGAGGCGGCGCCGGCGCCGAGTGCCGTGGCGCTGCGCAACCCCGGCTGAGCCGCTCCCGTCCCGGAAGGCCCTGAGCGGCGGCCCCCGGCGGCGAATGCCAGCTATCCGTTGCCTCCCCGTCGGAAATGCCCTAATGGCCCGCGCTGCGCTGGCACCCCTGGAGGCCGGCGCAACTGTTTTCGGGCATGGGTCCGGGAGCGGTGGGCGGGGCGCCCCGGTGCGAGCCGGCGCGGTGCCCGACGAGCCCGAGAGACAAGCGGAGCACGGACAGATGGTCCAGACGATTCGGATCGAGGCCGAGGCGCGCGAGTTGGCCGGTAAGGGGGCGGCGCGCGCGACTCGGAGGGCGGGGCTGGTTCCCGCCGTCATCTACGGCGCGAAGGAGGAGGCGACGCTGATCGCCCTCGACCCGCGCGACGTGATGAAGGAGCTGCACAAGGGCGGCTGGCAGTCGCACCTCTACGAGGTGGCGGTGAAGAACGGCCCGACCGTGCGCACGCTGATGCGCGACGTGCAGTTCCACCCGGTGAAGGACAGCCCGCTGCATGTGGACTTCCAGCGCCTGGCGCCGGGCCAGCTGATCCGCGTCAAGGTGCCGGTCGTGTTCCTCAACGAGGAGACCGCGCCGGGCATCAAGGAAGGCGGCGTGCTGAACGTCGTCCGCCGCGAGCTCGAGGTGCTGTCCGATCCCGACCAGGTGCCGGACCAGTTCGAGATCGACATGGGCGCCGCCGCCATCGGCGACAGCCTCCGTTGGTCCAACGTGCTGGACCACAAGGGCACCAAGCCGGTGATCGTCGGCCGTGACTTCGTCGTGGCGACCATCGCGCCTCCGACGGTCGAGGAAGAGGTCATCGTCCAGGCCCCCGCCGCGCCGGCCCCCGAGGCCAAGGGCAAGGGCAAGGGCAAGAAGTAAGGAGGCCGCGCGGTGCTGCTCTGGGTCGGCCTCGGCAATCCGGAGCCGGGCCAGGCGCGGCACCGGCACAATATCGGCTTCATGGCGCTCGACGCCATCGCGCGGCGCCATGGCTTCCCGCCATGGCGCAGCCGCTTCAAGGGGCTGGTATCGGATGGCGTCATCGCCGGGCGGAAACTGCTGCTGCTGAAGCCGCAGACCTACATGAACCTTTCCGGCGAGGCGGTGCAGCCGGCCGCCGCCTTCCACAAGATCCCCGTCTCCGACATCACCGCCTTCCATGACGAGCTCGACCTCGCCCCCGGCCGCATCCGGGTGAAGCAGGGCGGCGGCGCCGCCGGCCATAACGGCCTGCGCGACATGGATCGCAGGCTCGGCACGCCGGACTACTGGCGCGTCCGCCTCGGCATCGGCCATCCGGGGATGAAGGAGAAGGTCACCGGCCATGTCCTCGGCAACTTCGCCAAGGTGGACACCTGGCTGGAACCGATGCTGGATGCGGTGGCGGAGGCCGCGCCGCTCCTGGTCCGGGGCGAGCGGGAGGCCTTCATGACCCGCGTGGCCTTGCTGACCCAGGAGAGTTGATACCATGGCGATCGAAGACGCCGCCGCCGATCTGGCGGCCGAGTTCGGCGGCCCCGGCCCCGAAGATCTGGCGAACGGCGCCGCGGCGCTCGCCGCCGCCCTGCTGGCCCAGGCGCAGACCCTGGCCAGCACCGCCGCCGCCCTGGAAGCCAGCGACACCGGGCATGGCGGGGCGATCGAGGCCGCCGCCGCCCGCGCCGCGCTGGCGCTGGCCATCGCCCAGGCGGTGTCGGAGGCCAAGGGCCCGGCCCGGGCCGGGCTGATCCGCGCCGCCGCCGGGACGCTGGATGTCTCGCAGGCCGGCGCCGTGACGCAGCTCCGCGCCGCCGCCCTCAGCCTGCCCACCGACGACGCGGCCGCCCGCATCGCCGCCGCGCAGATCGCCCAGGACATCGCGGCCGCCCTGGCCGGCGAGGGCTAGCGTCCCACCGAGCTCCACCACTGGCCGGGCGACAGCCGCGCCCGGCCGGCTTCTCCTGCCGTTCCGAGGACTGTCATGGGTTTCAACTGCGGTATCGTCGGGCTGCCGAATGTCGGCAAGTCCACCCTGTTCAACGCGCTGACCCAGACAGCCGCCGCCCAGGCCGCGAACTACCCCTTCTGCACCATCGAGCCGAATGTCGGCCGCGTGGCGGTGCCGGACCCTCGTCTCAACGAGATCGCCCGCATCGGCAAGAGCCAGAAGATCGTGCCGACCAGCCTGGAATTCGTCGACATCGCGGGCCTGGTGCGCGGCGCCAGCCGGGGCGAGGGCCTGGGCAACCAGTTCCTGGGCAATATCCGCGAATGCGACGCCATCGTTCATGTGCTGCGCTGCTTCGAGGATGGCGACGTCACCCATGTCGAGGGCAGCGTCGATCCGATCCGCGATGCCGAGACGATCGAGACCGAGCTGATGCTGGCCGACCTCGACAGCCTGGAGAAGCGGCAGACGGGCCTGCAGAAGCGGGCGCGCGGCGGGGACAAGGAGGCGGCGGCGCAGATGGCGATGATCGAGCCGATCCTGGCCGGGCTGCGCGAGGGCCGGCCCGCCCGCGCCTCGATCCCGAAGGGCGAGGAGGAGGCGGTCCGCCGGCTCCAGCTGCTGACCTCGAAGCCGGTGCTCTACGTCTGCAACGTGGAGGAGGAGAACGCTGCCAGCGGCAACGCGCACAGCGAGAAGGTCTTCGCCCGCGCGGCGCTGGAGGGCGCCAAGGCGGTGGTGGTCTCCGCCGCCATCGAGGCCGAGATCAGCCAGATGGACGAGGCGGACCGGGGCGAGTTCCTGGAAGGGCTGGGCCTGGCCGATTCCGGTCTCGACCGCGTCATTGCCGCCGGCTACGGGCTGCTCGGCCTGATCACCTATTTCACCGTGGGACCGAAGGAGGCCCGCGCCTGGACCATCGTCAAAGGCATGAAGGCCCCCCAGGCCGCCGGCGTGATCCATGGCGATTTCGAGCGCGGCTTCATCGCCGCCGAGACCATCGCCTATGAGGACTATATCGCGCTGGGCGGGGAGCAGGGCGCCAAGGAAGCCGGCCGGATGCGCGTCGAGGGGAAGGAGTACCTCGTCAAGGACGGCGATATCATGCTTTTTCGATTCAACGTTTGATTGCATTCAACCTGTCATTGCAATTTACGGTGCCGATTCTCGCTCTTTCCTCTAGTTGAGAGCGGCACCGCCACGTAGAATGGCCGCTTCGGAAAAGGGTTCCGGAACACAGCGGGAAACCGGGCGGCCAGCACATCCGTGGCGTTGGACAGTAAAACACTTCTGCTCCTCAGCACGCTGATCTGCCTCGCCCTGGGCATCGGCTGCATGTTGCTGTCGCGCGCGCGCAACCACGTCGAGGGCTATGGGGAATGGGGCGCGGCGCTGATCGCGCTGGGTCTCGGCAGCGCCCTGGCCGGGCTGCGCGGCTTGCTGAGCGACGCCCTTTCCATCTCGCTGGCCAATGCGCTGGTGCTCGGCGGCTGCGGCCTTTGCTGGGTCGGCGCCCGCCGCTTCAGCGGCCGCACGGCGCGGCTCTGGATCGTGCTTCCGGCGCCGCTGCTCTGGCTCACGCTGCGGCAGTTCCCCGGGGCGATGGACACGGTCGAGGCGCGGGTGATCCTGGCCTCCCTGCTGTGCGGCCCGCTCCTGCTGGCGGCCGGCCTGGCCTTCTGGCGGGCGGCCGGCATCCGCTGGGGCCTGCGCCTGTTCCTCTCCCTCTCCTTCACCTTGCACGGCCTGCTGGTGCTGGGCCGCGTGCCCTTCGCCCTCCTCCGCCCGCAATGGCAGGCGGGCAGCCAGCTGCCCAGCGACATGGCGGTGCAGCTGGTCATGCTGCTGACGGCGCTGCAGGGCATCGTCACCACCATGGCGCTGCTCCTCGCCACCCGCGAGCGGCAGGATGAGGAGATCCGCCTCGCCCTGGCCACGGCCCGCGACGCCGCGCAGCAGGCCAATGCCGCGAAATCGCGCTTCCTCGCCCGCATGTCGCACGAGCTGCGCACGCCCCTGAACGGCGTGCTGGGGCTGTCGCAGGCGCTGCGCGAGAACGGCGCGCTGCCGCCCGCCGCCCGCGAGCAGGCGGCGGTGATCGGCCGCGCCGGGCAGCACATGCTCTCCCTGGTCAACGATGTGCTGGACATCGCCCTGGTCGAGGCCGGCCGCCTGACCCTGCGCGAGGAGGCGGTCGCGGTGCGGCCGCTGCTCGAGGAGGCGCTGGAGCTGCTGCGGCCGGAGATCCAGCGCAAGACCCTCACCGTCGAGACCGAGGTCACGGCGGAGGCCGCGCCTTCGGTGCGGGCGGATCATCGCCGGCTGCGCCAGATCCTGCTCAACCTGCTCGGCAACGCGGTGAAGTACACGCCGCCCCGCGGCCAGGTTCGCCTGGTGGTTAGGCCGCTCGCGCCACAGGGCCTTCGCATCAGCATCATCGACAGTGGCCCCGGCATCCCGCCCGACCAGCAGGCCCGGCTCTTCGCCGAGTTCAGCCGGCTCGACAGCGCGGAAAGCCTCACCGCCTCGCAGGAGGGACATGGCCTCGGCTTGGCGATCTGCGCCGGCCTGACCCAGGCGATGGGCGGGCGGATCGGCGTCGCCGCCGGCGTGGCCGGGCTGGGCAGCCACTTCTGGGTGGAGCTGCCGCTTCAGCCGTCCACGCCGCCCCGCACCGCCGCCGCCCAGCCGCCGCCGTCGGTCATGAACGGCCTGTGCAGTGTGCTCGTGGTGGACGACGTGGCGGTGAACCGCATGGTCGCCCAGGCGCTGCTGCAGGCCGCGGGACATGTCGTGTGGCAGGCGGCGAGCGGCGAGGCGGCGCTGGCCCTGCTGGCGCGGGAGCCCGTCGACCTGGTGTTGATGGACGTGCAGATGCCGGGAATGAGCGGCCTCGAGGCCACCCGCCACATCCGCGCGGCGGAACGGGCGGACCCGTCCCGGCGCCGGATCGGCATCCTGGCCCTGACCGGCGAACTGGAACAGGAGAATGTCGATGCCTGTCTGGCAGCGGGCATGGACGGCCATCTCGCCAAGCCGGTGGACCGGCAGAGCCTGCTCGCCGCCGTGCAGCGCTGGCCGGCCGCCGGATCGCCGGCGATGCCGCACGACCTCGCCCGGCCGGAGCCTCAGCGCGCCTGAGGTGGCGGGCCGGGAGGCGCGGGCTCCGCGCCGGTCTCGCCGGGCGGGTCCTCCGCGCGGCGGGCCCCGTCGAGCAGCGCCTGGCGGCGCGCCTCCTCGGCCCTGTCGCGCTCCTTCTCCGCCTTGCTGCGCCCGTGGCTGGCGCGATTGACGGCGGCCTGCCGCTCCGCCGCGCCACGAACCGCGGCTTTCCGGTGCTTGTTCAGATTGATGATCTCTGCCATGCGCCGAGGATAGGATGAAACGGGCCCCGGGGAGAATCCCGCCGCCCTGTTCCAGGGAAGCCGCCATGCAGATCGAACTCGCCGCCGCCGATGGCCACCGCCTCTCCGCCTGGCGGGACGGGCCGGAGGAGGCCAGCCGGGCGCTCGTCGTGGTGCAGGAGATCTTCGGCGTGAACCGTCATATGCGGCATGTCTGCGAGGGCTTCGCGCGGCGCGGCTATGCCGTCATCGCCCCCGCCCTGTTCGACCGCGCCGAGCCGGGGGTGGAGCTGGGCTACACGCCGGATGAGGTGAAGCTCGGCCAGGCGCTGCGCGCCCGCATCGACCCGGCCGATACGCTGCTCGACATCGAGGCCGCCGCGGCCGCCCTGCCCATGGCGGCGCGGCGCGGCATCATCGGCTACTGCTGGGGCGGCACCGTCGCCTGGCATGGCGCGACGCGCAGCCAGAGCTTCGCCGCGGCGGTGGGCTATTATGGCGGCGGCATCGCGGCGGCGCGCGAGGAGGTGCCCAACTGCCCGGTGCAGCTGCATTTCGGCGAAACCGACCACGGCATCCCGATGGACGACGTGGCGGCGATCCGCGCGGCGCGGCCGGAGGTGGAGATCCACACCTATCCCGGCGCCGGCCACGGCTTCGCCTGCGAGGAGCGGGCCGCCTATGATGCCGCGGCGGACGCGCTGGCGCTGCGGCGCAGCCTCGACTTCCTGGCCCGGACGCTGGGCTGAGCGGCGCCGATGCTCACCTACATCGCCCTCGCCGCCGCCATCCTGGCCCTGCTGGCCTGGCTGCCGCAACTCTATGCCGAAGGCTTCGGCGCGCCGCCCATCCTGGTCTGGCTGCTGCTGGCGCTCGCGGCCCTGGTCATGGTCTTCCGCGGGCGGCGGCGCGGCGAGGACTGAGCGGCCGCCCTCACTCGGCCGGGGCGGGCGCCGCCGCCGGCCACAGCTCGGGCCGCAGTTCCTCCTGGCGGTCGGGGAAGAACAGGGCGCAGACCAGGGTCACGCTGCCGAAGCCGGACAGCACCAGGATGGTCAGGGTCAGGTTTCCCGTCGCCTGGTGCAGCAGGCCGACCAGCGGCGAGGCCGCGGCGGCGCCGAGGAAGCCCACGAAGAAGCGGATGGAGTAGAGCTTCACCCGCAGCGGCGGCGCGATGTAGCGGGCGGTCATGGTCTCGTTCACCGTCACCTGCCCGAAGATCGAAGCGGCCAGGATCGCCGCCAGCGGCAGCACCATCCAGCCCTGCACCACCGAGAGCGCCAGCATGGCCGGCAACTGGATCAGCGCCATCGGCAGGAAGACACGCCTCAGCGTGGTGCGGTCGATCATCCGCCCCACGGTGAACTGCGTCAGCCCGCCGCAGAGTGTCACCAGGAAGGCCAGCAGGCCGATCACCGGCAGCAGGTCGGGGCTGCCCGCCAGCCGCTCCTGCATCAGCTTCGGCAGCAGCAGGGTGAAGGCGTTGAAGACGAAGCCCGAGGCGGCGGCGATGGAGAGCAGCACGATCACCGCCCGCCGCACCACGGGGCGGGGAATGGCCGGGAAGGGCCGCGCCGCGCCGCGCGCCGTGGCCATGTCGATCGGCGGCTCGCGCCAGTAGAGCAGGCCGGCCAGCACGGTCAGCACGCCCGGCACCAGGAAGGCCCAGCGCCAGCCGAGCGTGATGGCGAGGAAGGCGGTCAGCACCGGCGCCGTGGCCACGCCGAGATTGCCGAACACGCCGTTCAGCCCGACGGCGCGCCCCACCTTGTCGCCCGCCGCCTCGACCAGCATGGCGGTGCCGACGGGATGGTAGATGGCGGAGAAGGCGCCCATCCCGGCCAGCGCCAGGGCCAGGCCGAGCGGGGACTGCATCAGCCCCGCCAGCGCCATGCATCCCCCGGTGCCTAGGAAGAAGGCCAGCATCAGGTTGCGCCGCCCGAAGCGCGCGGCGAGCCAGCCCATGGGCAGCGAGCCGACGCCGTAGAGGACGAACATGGCGGTGCCGAGCGCCAGGATCGGCCCGTATTCCGCGCCGAAGGTGCCGGCCTCCTGCCGCACCATGCTCAGCACCGCGGTGGCCAGGATCAGCAGGCTGAAATGGGTGATGCCGTGCGCGGTGTTGATGAAGGCGATCTGCCGTGTGGCGGGATGCAGGGCCATGGCCGGGTCTCGGTGCTTGCTGTTGCTTGCCGGCGAGGATAGCCTGTCCGCTTATCGACGTTCGGCCAGATTATGTCGCCATCGCGCCAAGTCGTGCCCATCCGGCAGGATCTGCCCCAGGACGAGGTGGACCGGCCCCTGGCCGGCTTCCGCCGCGACTACGCGGATGGCGACACCACCATCGTCCATGCCCATCGCCGCGCCCAGCTCATCTACGCGACCCATGGCGTGATGCGCATCGCCACCGACGGCACCGCCTATGTGGTGCCGCCCGGCCGCGCGCTCTGGGTGCCGGGCGGCACGCCGCACAGCGTGGCGATGCAGGGCGAGGTCGCCATGCGGGCGCTGTTCCTGCGCGGCGACGCCGCCCGCGCCGGGCCGCCCGCCGTGGCCGTGCTGGTGGTGCCGCCGCTGCTGCGCGAGCTGATCCTGGCCGCCTGCGACGAGCCGCCGGACTGGGACCCGCGCGGGCGGGGCGGCCATCTGGCGGCGCTGATCCTGGACGAGATCGCCCATGCCCCCACCCTGCCGCTCGGCGTGCCGCAGCCGCGCGACCCCCGCCTGCTGCGTCTGGCCGAGGCGCTGCGGGCCGATCCCGCGCGCGACCTCTCCCTGGAGGGCTGGGCCGAGGCGGTGGGCGCCAGCCCACGCACCCTCTCCCGCCTGTTCCGCGCCGAGACCGGCATGAGCTTCGCCCAGTGGCGGCAGCAATGGCGGCTGGCCGAGGCGGCCGCCCTGCTGGCCCGCGGCCTGGCGCCGGCGCAGGCGGCGGCGGCGGTCGGCTATGCCAGCGCCCCGGCCTTCGGCGCCGCCTATCGCGCCGCCTTCGGCCTCACCCCGGGCGCGGCGCGGCACAAGGGCCTGGCGCCCGGATAGCGTGCCCCGGACAGCGCCATGGGGGGCCATGCCGAATCGGCGCATCTGGCGCGCAAGGCCTCGTCTGGACGCCGCCCGGGCGGGCTGGTCTGCTTCCCGGCGTGATGCAGACCCAGACGCCCTCGCGGGCCCCCATGCCGGTCACGCCCGCGCCCCTGCTGCGCCGGGACGGCTATGTCCTGCTGCCCTCGGCCCTGGCCCGGGCCGGCTTCGATGCCTCGGGCGAGGCCCTGCAGGGGCCCGGCTGGGCGCGGTTCGCCGCCTCCTGGGAGGATCTCCGGCCGGACGAGCACATGGCCGATCGCGGCCGCTACCGGCTGCGCCGCCATGCGGTCTACACCCTGGAGCATGGCCATGCCGGCATCACCCGCGCGCCGCACCGGCCGCATTTCCAGAGCCTCGACTTCAATCCGCTGAATGGTGGCCGGGAGCGCTGGTTCGCGCCGGTCGAGGCGGCGGTCGGCGAGGGGCCGGCGATGACCGCCCTGCTGAACGGCGCCCGCGCCGTCTTCGACGTCATGCGCCCGCGCAGCGACTGGCTGGTGGAGGCGCACCAGTTCCGCATCCAGGCCCGCCCCGAGGAGGCCGGCCGGCCCACCCCCGAGGGCATGCACCGCGATGGCGTCGACTATGTCCTCGTGACGCTGATCGGCCGGGAGAATGTCGAGGGTGGCGTCACCGGCATCCGCGTCGACGGGCAGGAGGGCGAGGCCGCCAGCTTCGCCCTGCGCGACCCGATGGACAGCGTGCTGCTCGATGACCGGCGCGTCTGGCACGGGGTGACGCCGGTGGTGCCGCTGGACCCCGCGCGCCCCGGCCACCGCGACGTGCTGGTGCTGACCTTCCGGGCCGGCGGGTAGAAGCCGGCGGGGAGGTGGCGCCGCTTGCCTTCCGCCGCCGCCGCGCCCTAGCCTCCGGGACGCGGGACAGGACGGTGGGCGTGGCACAGGCCGGGCGGGAGATGTGGCGGCAGACGGGGCGGGACTTCATCGCCGCCCTGCTGCTGCTCGCGCTCCTGCTGCAGGGCCCGCCCGTCGCCAGGGCGACCCTGGCCGGCCCCGCCGCCTTCGACCCGATGTCCGCGCTCTGCGCTTTCCCGGCGCATGACACGGCGCCGCTCCCGGACGCGCCGGCGGGCGAGCCGCAGCACGCGCTTTGCTGCCAGCTCGCCTGCCAGGCCGGCCTGGCCCTGCCGGCCCTGCCCGCGGGCGCGCCGCATCTCCTGCCGCC
>NZ_JBSXMU010000101.1:0-12071 GCF_054073225.1 Teichococcus aerofrigidensis | reverse complement strand
GGCTCGGCCAGGCGCTCGCCGCCGGCCTGGCGCTCGGCCTCGCCGCCGCGGTGCTCGACCATCTCACCGGCTCGGGGCTTCGTGCCGCCGTGCGCGGGCTGCGGGAGATACCGCCGCAACTGGCCTTCGGGCTGAAGCCCGCCGCCTCGGTCATGGCGCTGCTGCTTCCGCTGGTCGCCGCGGCCGCCCTGCCTCGCCGCTGGCGCGTGGCCGGCCTGGCCCTTGGGGGCGGCGTGCTGCTTTGGGTCAGTGGCGACACCGCCCGGCTGGCGGCCGCCGCGGGGCTGATCCTGGTGGCCCTGACGGCGCTGGAGCGCCGCCTCCGCCCCGGCGCGCCGGCCTGGACACCGCGCCTCCTCGGCCTGGGCATGGCGGCGGTTCTGCTGGCGACCCCGCTGCTGCTCGGCCCCGCGCTGCGCCACCTGCCGACCTCCTTCCAGAGCCTGCCGCCCTCGGCCGTGCACCGGCTGGTGATCTGGGATTTCGGGATGGAGCGGGCGCGGGAGAAGCCGCTGCTGGGCTGGGGGCTGGAGGCCGCGCGCGCCTTGCCCGGCGGCAAGGAGAACCCCTCGTCCGACCGGCTGTCGCGGCTCGGCGTCGAGCGGCCCGGGCTGCGCGCCTGGTTCGCCGCGCCCCATGTCGAGCTGATGCCGCTGCATCCCCACAACGGCGCCCTGCAGATCTGGCTGGAACTCGGCTGGGTGGGGGTCGTGATCGCCGCCCTCGCCCTGCTGCTGCTGGCCTTCGCCGCCCGGGGGCCGGCGGCGGCGGCGATGACCGGCGCGCTGGGCTCGGCCTTCATCACCTTCCTGGCGAGTTTCGGGGCCTGGCAAAGCTGGTGGTTGTGCAGTGCCGCTCTTGCCCTGGCCTGCGCGGGCGGACTCTCTGGAGCCGCCTCCGCCAGGGCGAAAACGTAAGCAGGTATTACACAACTTCAAAGGGAAGTGAGGGGGCGCCATCAACCCTCGCCTCCCTGGCCCCGGCCTGTAGGCTGATCCGCGCAAACACAAGGCGTGGAGTTGGTGGCGATGGCCCGCGGGCACGGGCGGCGTTCAATCCTGGGTGCGACGGCGGCCGTCCTGGTGTCGCTGCCGCGCCAGCCCGGCCATGCCGAGCACCGGAATGCCGCAGGGCCGGCGCCCCGCGATGAATGGGAGAGTTTCCGCGACCGCTTCGTCACCGGGGACGGGCGCGTGGTGGACACCGGCAATGGGGGCGTCTCGCATTCCGAGGGCCAGGGATGGGGCCTGCTCTTCGCCGAGGCCTTCGACGACCAGGCCACCTTCCGCCGCATCCTAGCCTGGACGCGCCGCGCGCTGGCGCGGCCGCAGGACCGGTTGCACGCCTGGCGCTGGCAGCCCGGCCGGGCCCGGCCCGTGGAGGACGCCAACAACGCCACGGACGGCGATATCTTCATCGCCTGGGCCCTGAGCCGGGCCGCGCGGCGCTGGCAGGACCCGGACCTCGCCCTGCTCGCCGGCGAGATGCTGCGCGACCTGGAAGCCCTCTGCATCCGCCAGGTCGATGGCCGGACCCTGCTCCTGCCGGCGGCCTTCGGCTTCGATCATCCCCGCCACGTGGTGGTGAACCCTTCCTACTACGTCTTCCCGGCCTTTCCCGAACTGGCGCGGCTGCGCCCCGCGGGCCCCTGGAAGGAGCTGACGGCGGAGGGCTGCCGGCTGTTGCGGCAGGCGCGGTTCGGCCCCTGGCAGCTGCCGGCCGACTGGATCCAGATCGACCGGCCGCATGGCGCGCCCCGCCCCGCCCAGGGCTGGGCGCCGCGCTTCTCCTACGACGCGGTCCGCGTGCCGCTGTACCTGTCCTGGGCCGGGCTGACCGAGGAGCCGGCGCTGGCCGCCGCCCGCCTTTTCTGGGGCGGGGAGGCCAGCAGCAGGCCGGCCTGGACCGATCTCGATGGCCGCGCCGTCGCGCCCTATGCGGCGGATGCCGGCATCCAGGCGGTGGCCGAGGCGGTGACCGCGACGCGGCGCCCCGGCCCGCGCTTTCCGCCACTGTCGGAAGCGCGAAGCTATTATGCCGCCAGCCTGCTCCTGCTCTCCCGCCTGGCCGTGGCGGAACGGCCGCAGCTTGCATTGTGACGCAATCGGAGGTTTAACATTGCCTCCGAATCTTTCCCCTTTCATTCCCTTCCGCCTGCCCCGCGCGCCATGATCCAATTCGCTCCTGAGCCGCGCACCCCTCCGGCGGTGACGGCTGCCCGAATGCGGCCCTGATGCTTCAGCAGCCGCGTCGGCTTCTCTGGCCCTGGCGGATCGCCGGACTGGCCTTCACCGTCCTGATTCTTGTCGCAGTCGGCGGTGGCATCGGGCTGCATCTGCTGTCGGAACGCCGGCAGACGGCGGAACGCAGCCTGGCCGAGGCCAGCGTGCTGGCCAGAAGCATGGCCGCCCAGGCTTCCGCCCTGTTCAACGCGCTGAACCAGGCCATGATCGGGCTCGGCGCCGTGGCGCGGCGCACCGGGGCGGAGCAGGCGCAGGAGGCGCTGGAGGCGCTCGCCGTCCGGGAGGCCGCGGCGCCCGAGGGCGTCACGCTGGCCATCCTGTCGTCCGACGGGCGTCTGCTGCTCGCGAGCGAGGCCGGGCGCCGCCGGATCGCCGGCCTCGACCTGAACGACTTCGAGAAGGCGCTCGGCGCGCTGGCCGCCGGGCAGGGCGGCATGCGCTTCGGTCCGCCCGTGCGCAGCACGGTGGGACCGGCGCTGCCGCTGTGGCACCCCCTGCCTGATGGCCAGGAGGCGGTGCTGGCCCTGCTCCCCCTCCGGCTCTTCGAGGGCTTCTACGACCGCCTGCTGTTGCCGCCGGGCAACGAGATCGCGCTGATCGACGGCCAGGGCCGCCTGCTGGCGCGCATGCCCTCCGACCCGGACCGGATCGGCCAGCCGGCCGCGCAGGCGGTGCGGGCGATCGAGATCCTGCGCCTGCAGGAGAACTGGTCCGGCCTGAGCCGCACCGAGGAAGGGGGCGGCCATTTCACCGCCGTGGTGCCCGTGCCGGGGCAGCCGGGCGTCGTCTCGGTGGGGCTGAGCGAGGCGGCCGCCTTCGCGGCTTGGCGCAACCATGCGGGACTCGGCGTCCTGCTCACCCTCCTGATCACCGGCGTGGCCGGGTCGGGCGTGGCGCTGGTCCTGCGCGAGGCCCGGCAGCGCCTGGAGGCGCAGGGCCAGGCCACGGCGCGGCTGGAATGGCTGGCGCGCGGCTCGGCGCAGATCGCCAGGATCGCCGAGTTGCCCGTGCTGCTGGAAGTGGTCGCGCGTCTGGCCCGCGAGACCACGGGCGCCCCCTTCGCCGCCCTGATGCTGCTGAACCAGCCGATGCGCCGCCCCGCCGAGAGCCGGGGCACCGAGCCGGCACCGGGCCGGTTCGCCGCGCTCGGGCGCTGGATCGCCGGCCTGCCCGGGGAGCCCGTCGTGCCGGAGGGCAGGCTGCCGCCGCGGGAGGATCTGCCGGCCCGCATGGCGCTGCCGCTGAGGGAGGAGGATGGCGGGGCCTTCGCGGTGCTGGTCCTGGCAGAGCCCGAGGGCGGCTTCAAGGCCGATGGCGAGGCGATGCTGGACCAGCTCGCCCGCCTCGCCGAGGTGGCGATTCGCAACCGGCGTCTGATCACGGCGCTGCATGGCATGGCCGACGAGGCGAATGGCGCGCGCGAGCGTGTCGAGCACATCCTCGATTCGATCAGCGACGGCTTCATCGCGCTCGATGCCGAGTGGCGCATGACCTACGCGAACGGCGCCGCGCTCGGCATGATCGGCGTGGCCAGCCCGGCCCTCCTGGGCCTCACGCTCTGGGAGCGTTTCCCCTCTCTGCTGCAGGACGAGGCCTTCGCCCTGCTGCACTTGGTCGCCTCGCGCGGTGCGCATGAGGACTTCGCCGTCCACCTGCAGGAGCTGGATCGCTGGTTCCGCATGGTGGCGCATCCCGCCGGCGATGGCGTCGCCATCTTCTTCAGCGACATCACCGGCGCGCAGCAGGCGCGGCAACGGCAGTTCGAGAGCCAGCGCACGGAGGTCATCGGCCGGCTCGCCAGCGGTGCCGCGCGGGACCTGCTGCGGGAGTTGCGCGAAGCCGAGTCGCGAATCGAGCAGTTGCGCGGCACCATCGCCGACATCACCGGAGGCGCTCCCTCGGGCCTGCTGCGCGACGGCACCGCGGCGCTGATGGCGACGCGCCGCGGGCTCGAGATGGCCGGCAGGATGCTGGACTTCGCCAGCCTGACAACGGCCGGGAAGGCGGACCCGCATCCGGCGACCCTGCTGCGCAACCTCGAGCCCCTGCTCCGCGCCGCCCTGCCCGAAGCCGTCACGCTCCGCCTGGTCGTGAAGCCCGGCCTGCCCCGCCCGCGCCTGCCCGCCTGGCAGTTCGAGAATGCCGTGGTCGCGCTGGTGCTGCAGGCGCGGGACCTCATGACCGGTGCGGGACGGGTCGAGATCACCCTGACCGGAGCGCAGCCCGGGCATGGATCGGCGCATCCATGGCTGCACTGCCGGATCAGCGCCTCCGATGCGGGGGGCGGCGAGCGGAGCATTCCCTTCCTGCCCGGGGAGTCGCGCGGCGAGTTGCGCGCCCTGCAGGAGATGGTCCATCAGGCTGGCGGCACCCTGAAGCTGGATCGTGGCCCGACATCCGGCTTCAGCGCGGCGCTGGCTCTCCCCGGCCAGCCGCCGCCCGGCTCGGAGGCCTGCATTCCCAGAACCGGAGAGGCGGGAGCGCGCATCCTTCTCGTCGAGGACGAGGCGCCGCTCCGCCACGTTCTCACGCGACAGTTGCAATCCCTGGGGTGCACGGTGGTGGGTGTCGAGGCCGGGCCGGAGGCGCTAAAGGTGCTGGAGGAGGGTTTCCCGGCCGACCTTCTCCTGACCGACATGATCATGCCCGGCGGCATGAGCGGCCGCCAACTGGTGCGCGAGGCGCGTCGGCACAGGCGCAATCTGCCCGCACTGCTAATCTCGGGCTACGCCCTGAGCGAGGAAAGGCTGGGGCCGCAGGATCTTTTGCTGGCCAAACCATGCTCGCAGAACGACTTGGCGCGCCACCTTCGAAGACTGCTCGAACCAGTGGATCCCTCTCAGAAAGGCGATTCATCTCTCAACTAAATTATGGTTGTTGCCGTAGTATCTGCTATCCTTACGAGCAATGCTCGACACACATGCAACCCAGAAGTCGCCCGCTCGCTACGCCCGGCCGGCCCAGCCGTCGTGTGTGAACGAGCGTCCGACCCTGCTGCTCGGCATGGCCTCGCCCAGCCTGGCAGACTCCATGGCGGCCGCCCTGGCGGAAGCCGGCTACAACCCCCAGCGCGTGGAGAGCCAGACGGAACTCCGCCGCGCCCTGCAACAGGAGGCGGCGCGGATCGTGCTGCTGGACCTGGAGCTGATCGGCGGGGACAGCCTGTCGATCGTCAGCCATATCTCGGCGCCCGATCGCGGCCTCGTGGTGTTCAGCCGCCGGCCCTCCGAAGGCGAGCGAGTCGCCACGCTGGAGCTCGGCGCCGATGACCATCTCGCCCTGCCGGCATCGCCGCGCGAGGTGGTGGCGCGGCTGAAGGCGCTGATGCGCCGGCTTGGCGGTACCGAGGCCGCGCCCGCGGTGCAGATCATCTGGGGCGTGCAGCTCGACCCGGCGCGGCAGCGCCTGATCTCGCCGGACGGCATGGAGCACCACCTGACCGGCGCCGAAGCCGGCCTGCTGTCGATGATGCTGCAGAACCCCGGCCACCTGGCGGAGCGGGACGCGATCGCCGAACGGGTCCTGGGCTATCGCCGCAAGCCGCAGCAGCGGGGGGTGGACCAGTTCGCCTCCTCCCTGCGGCAGAAGCTGGAGCGGGTTTCCGACGGCCGAATCCAGGTGCTGGCGGTGCGGGGGCGAGGCTACCGGCTGGTGTGGTAGAAGCCCGGCCTGACATCGGCATGGCGGTTATGTCCACGGCCACCCATCCGCCCCTCTCCGAGGATCTGCGCGAGCTGCCGCCGGATCCGAACCTGCCGGACGACCTGTCGCGGCAGAGCCTGCGCCTGCTTGCCGCCCTGCGCCGGCATCACCCGCCCACGGCGGATCATTCCATCCGCGTCGCCACGGTGCTGCTGGCCATGTGGTCGCGCCGGTCCGAGGCGCTTGGCGATGCCGCGCTGATCGTCGCCGCCGGTCTGCTGCACGATCTCGGAAAGCTGTTCCTTCCCGTCTCGCTCCTGGACGCCGCCCGGCAGCTGACCCCGCTAGAGACGGCGGCGGTGCGCGAACACCCCCGCACCGGCTCGGAAACCCTCTCGGCCCTCGGCTATCCGGAAGCCGTGGTCTTCTCCGCGCGCGATCATCACGAACGCTGGCAGGGCGGCGGGTATCCCTCGGGCCGCCAGGGTCGCGAGCTGATGCCGCTCGTTCGCGCCGTCTGCGTGGCGGATGCCTTCGTCGCCATGATCGAGCCCGGCCGTGCCTACCGGCGCCACCTGACGGTGGCCGAGGCCCTGCTGGAGGTGCAGGCCTGCAGCGGGACGCAGTTCGATCCGGGCTTCGCCGCCCTGCTGGTCGATGGGCTGGGCCCCACCTTCCAGGCCGAGCTTGGCCTGGACACGGTGCCCGGCGAGCGGCGCGCCGTGGTCGCGGGGCTGTTGCCCTCCCACCTGTTGCAACGCGCCCTCCGGCTGCCGCCCTGCCCCTGGTGACCCCCCGGCGCCGCGCCTGGCGTCAGCGGCCGCCCGGCAGCAACCCGGGAAGGGCCTGGCCCAGGCCCGAGAGGCCCTGCGGCAGGTTCAGCGCCATCAGGCCCGGCGGCACCTCGAAACGGGCGGCGTTCAGCGGCGCATAGCGCACCTCCTCCGCCTCCAGACTGCCGCGGCGGCCCTCCCGCTCGCCGCTGGCGCGCAGCAGCACGCCATCCGGCGTCAGGCAGGCCGTGCCATTCCCCTCTTTGCTGACGATGCGCCACAGGGCGCAGTCATGCCCCGCCACGCGCGCGGAGCCGGCGCGGCTCACCTTCGCGCCCTCCGGCAGGCCGTCGAGCAGGGGGATCTGGCCCCGGCCCGGCAGGGTCACCACCATGCGCTGCCCCTCCATCACCATCTGCGCGCGCTGCGCCGGGATATCGAGCAGCACCCAGCCCGGCGCGCGCGGCGTCTCGATACGCCAGCGCTGCCGCGCCGCCAGCCAGGCCGCCTCCACCGGCTGCGCGGTCTGCCCCGGGGCGCTGGCGGTGTAGCGCACCGCCACGTCCCGCGTCGGAAACAGGCGCGGCGTCTCCTGTGCCGCCGCCGAAACGGCCAGAAGCGGGCCCGCCAGGGCCAGGATCCGGGTCAGTGCAGTCCTCAAGCGCGTGTCCTCTTCCTGTCCCGCCGCGTGCCGGCGGCCGGGTGCTTGCGCGCCGTCCGCCGCCGCCGCACCCTGTGGCGTATCGGCGCCGCCGGCCTCGGCGAGGCCCGGAACGGCGCCATCTTAGGTGAGGAAAGGACCCCCCATGGACAAGATCGCCGTCGTCACCGGAGCCGGCAGCGGCATCGGCCGCGCCGCCGCGCTGGCGCTGCTCGGCGCCGGCTGGAAGGTGGCCCTGGCCGGGCGCCGCCAGGATGCGCTGGAGGCCACCCGCGCCGAGGCCGGCGGGCGCGCCGGCGACTGCCTGCCGGTGCCGACGGATGTCAGCGACCCCGCCTCGGTCAAGGCGCTCTTCGCCGCGGTGACGGAACGCTGGGGGCGCTGCGACCTGCTGTTCAACAACGCCGGGCGCGGCAGCCCGTCGGTGGATTTCGACGAGATCACGCCGGAGGACTGGTTCGGCGTCGTCGGCGCCAACCTGCATGGCGCCTTCCTCTGCGCGCAGGAAGCCTATCGGGTGATGAAGCAGCAGTCGCCGCGCGGCGGCCGCATCATCAACAACGGCTCCATCAGCGCCCATGCGCCGCGCCCCGGTTCGGCGCCCTACACCGCCACCAAGCATGCCATCACCGGCCTGACCAAGTCGATCAGCCTGGACGGGCGGAAGTGGGACATCGCCTGCGGCCAGATCGATGTCGGCAATGCCGCGACGCCCATGACCGAGCGCATGGTCCGCGGCGTGCCGCAGCCGAATGGCGATATGCTGGCCGAGCCGCGCATGGATGTCCGCCATGTCGGCGAGACCATTCTGCACATGGCCTCGCTGCCGCTCGACGCCAATGTCCAGTTCGTCACCATCATGGCCACGAAGATGCCCTTCGTCGGGCGCGGCTGACGGGCCGGGAGGGGCCGATCGCCCCTCCCTCACCTTTCGCCCGAACGAGCCGGCTTACTCCACCCTGGCACCGGAGCGGCGGATGACCTCGGCCCAGCGGCCGATGTCGCGCTCCTGCACGGCCCGGAACTCGGCCGGAGTGGCCACCGTGCTGGGGGTGATGCCCTGGCTCTGGATCAGCCAGTCCTTGAAGTCCGGCGTGTTGATGATCTTGCGGATCTCCTCGTCCATCCGCGCCTGGATCGGCTGCGGCAGGCCGGCCGGCGCGAAGATGCCGTACCAGGTGCTGCTGTCGAAGCCCGCAAGGCCACAGGCCTCCTCCACGGTCGGCACCTCCGGCAGGGCCGGCAGGCGCTTCCGGCTCGACACCGCCAGCCCCTTCACCTGCCCTTGCCCGATATAGCCGATGGCGGGACCCGACTGGTTGAAGAAGAAATCCACGTCGCCGGCCAGCAGCGCCGTCTGCGCGCCGGGCTGGCCGCGGAAGGGCACATGCACGACCTCCAGCCCGGCCACCTGCGCGAACTGCGCCCCGGCCAGATGCGTCGAGGCGCCGTTTCCGGTCGAGGCATAGTTCAGCGCGCCGGGCTTCGCCTTGGCGGCGGCGATCAGGTCCTGGCAGGTGGCGAACTGCGGCCGCCTCTCGGCGCTCACGGTGAGCACATTCGGCACGTCGCCCAGATGCGTGATGGGCGTGAAGTCCTTCACCACGTCGAAGGGCAGGCTGCTGTAGAGCGTGGCATTGATGGCGTGGGTGCCGGCGGTGCCGAAGAGGAAGGTGTAGCCATCCGGCCGCGCCTTGGCGACGAGATCGCTGGCGATATTGCCGCCGGCGCCCGTGCGGTTGTCCACCACCACGGTGACGCCGAGGGCCCTGGACAGCGGCTCGGCCAGCTTGCGCTGATAGATATCGACCCCGGAGCCATTGGGGAAACCGCCCATCAGCGTGATCGGGCGGTTGGGCCAGCTGGCCTCCTGGGCCCGGGACGCGGTCAGGGGAGCGAGAAGCCCAGCCAGCGCCAGACCGAGCAGAAGATGACGGCGCATCAGATCAACCCTTACTGAACATTCACCGAAGGCTAATCGTCGCACCCGCCCCCCGAAAGCCTGGAAGAGGACGGATTCTTCCCCAGAGAGGAGACCGCTGCCCGGAAAGCGGGCATCCCCCGCCATCGAAGGCAAAAAACCCCTGCCGCCGGAAGGCGACAGGGGCTTCAGACCCACGACGGGTGGAGGGATCAGCTGCCCTTCAGCACCACGGCCTGACGGCCACGCTGGCCGTCGCGCACCTCGAGGTTCAGCTTCTCGCCCTGCTGCACGTCCTGCTTGCCGGCGCGCTGCAGCACGGAGGAATGCAGGAACACGTCCTGGCCGCCATCGTCCGGCGTGACGAAGCCGAAGCCGCGCACCTGGTCGAACCACTTGACGGTGCCGTTCACGGCATAGGTCGGGCCGCCCTCGTCGCGGCCGCCGAAGTCACGGCGCGGCGGACGGTCGCCGAAGCTGCGCGGCGCGCCGAAGCCACCGCCCGCACCGGCGCCGCCGAAGTCGCGGCGCGGCGGACGGTCGCCGAAGCCGCCGCCGAAGCCGCCACGATCGCCGAAGTCGCGGCGCGGCGGACGGTCACCGAAACCGCCGGCGCCGAAGTCACGGCGCGGCGGACGATCGCCGAAGTCACGACGCGGGCGGTCGCCCCCACCGGCACCACCGCCCGGGCCGAGCTTCCGCTCGGTGATCCGGGTGACCAGCCGGCGGCCCTGGCGGTCCGTGCCGATCTCGCAGACCAGCTTGTCGCCGGTCTCAGGCGGTTCGATTCCGGCCTCGGTCAGCGCCGAAGCGTGGAAGAACACATCCTGGCCATCCGGACCCAGCACGAAGCCGAAGCCCTTACGGCCGTTGTACCACTTGACCTCAGCCTCGATGGGCCCGGTGCCGCCCTGCGAATCGTTATCGGGAAACACTGCGTCTCGTATCCGTAAAAAAGTGTGCGGCCCGACGGGATGCGGGGCCGGCTGACCGGTATCCTCGCACTGGCGGGCGATGATTGCTAGTCGAATCGCAGGGGATTGTACGGTGCCGGATCAAGATCCGGGCGCCGGCGCGCGACGAGGTCCAGCGCCAGCTTCGCCGTCCGTGGCGCGCCGACCAGGCCGGTATGCCCGTGGCCGAAGGCAAAAACAATATCCGGGCTGCGCCGGGCCGGGCCGATGCAGGGCAGGCCGTCCGGCATGCTGGGGCGATGGCCCATCCAGAAGCGCACCCGCTCGGGCGGCAGATCGCGCGGCAGGCCCGGGAAGCTGCGCAGCAGATGGTCGCGCAGGATCGCCGCGCGCCGCCAGTCCGGCGCATCCTCCAGGGCGGCGATCTCCACCTGCCCGGCCGCGCGCAGCCCGGCCTCGGTCATGGTCACGCCCATCTTGCCGTCCGAGGGCATCAGCGGGACGCGCGGCCCGGCCTCCGGCGCGGCGATGACGGCGTGGTAGCCGCGCTCGGTCTGCAGCGGCAGGCGGTTGCCCGCCAGCGCCGCCAGCGGGCGCGACCGGATGCCGGCGGCGATGACCGCGCGGTCGGCGGCGACCTCCCCCGCCTTCGTGCCCACCGCCCTGAGCCGCCCGTCCTCGATCCGGAAGCCGGTGGCGGCGGCGCGCCGCAGGCGGGCCCCCTCGCGCACCGCCTGCGCCACCAGGGCCGCGACATAGGCGCCCGGGTCACGGCAATGCCCCCCCTCCTCGGCCAGGATCGCGAAGCCGTAGCGGCGGTCGAGCTCCGGCTCGCGCCGGCGCAGCTCCTCAGCCCCGATCTCCCGCCAGGTCAGCCCGACCTGGCGGCGGACACGCCAGGCCAGGGCCTCGGCCTCGAAGGCGGCGCGGTCGGGGTAGATGTACATCAGCCCGTCGCGCCGGATCAGCCCGGGCACGCCGGCGGCCTCCGCCAGGGCCGCGTGCAGCGCGGGCGCGCCCTCCAGCAGCGGGCGGAGCGCCCGGGCGGCGCGCAGCACCCTGGCCTCGGTCCAGCCGGACCAGAGGTAGCGCAACAGCCAGGGCGTCGCGCGCGGCAGGTAGGACCAGCGGATGGATAGTGGCCCGAGGGGGTCGCGGAGGAACTGCGGGACCCTGCGCCAGGTGCCGGGCGTGGCGGGCGGGATCACGGAATGGGGCGAGAGCCAGGCGCCATTGCCATCGCGGGCCGCCGGCGCCCCCCCCGGCTCGGCCGGGTCGAGCAGCGTGACCTCCCAGCCCTCGCGCCGCAGCGCGAGCGCCGTGCAGGCGCCCACGATGCCGGCGCCGATGACGACGACATGCCCGCCGCTCATCGGGATTGCAGCCCCGGATCGCGCGCCAGCAGCGAGACATGGGCGGAGACGACGCGCCACCCCTCCGGCATCCGTGCCATGATCTTGGTCTCGCGCCCGATCAGCCCGGTTGGTATCCCATCGGCGCCGAGGCGCTCGTATTCCAGGTGGGTGGCGGCGAAGTCCGGGCCGAAGGCGACGATGTGGACCTTCCTCTGCGCGCGCCGCGCATAGGCCTTCACCGAGGCGCGGAAGGCGCGGATGGCCTCATGCCCGTAGAGGATCTCGCCGATGCCGAAGCGCACCGTGCGCGGGTCCGCCCAGAAGAGGCTGTCCAGGATCTCCGCGCGGTTGTTCATCAGCGCGTCCTCGTAGCGGTCGAACACCGCCCGGACTTCCGCAACCACCGCCGGATCGTCGATCTGCACGCGCGCACCCCTCCGCTGCCGGGAATCGAGGCGCGCAGGGTGCCGCAGGGCGCCGGGGGGGGGGGCGGGGGGGCCCCCCCCCCCCCAGGGCGCAGGCGGTGGCGGAGGGCCGTCCCCTCCGCCTGATCGTGCCCTTC
>NZ_JBSXMU010000100.1:0-12637 GCF_054073225.1 Teichococcus aerofrigidensis | reverse complement strand
GGGCGCGGCCGGGGCCGAGCGCCGCCAGGGCGTGCGGCCCGGGCCCGACCGGCAGGCGGGCCAGCACGGTGCCGGTGTCGAGCCCGAGCAGCGCCACCTCGGCGGTCGCCCCGGCCTCGCCATCCTGGCCCACCCAGAGCCTCTGCGTGGCGGCGTCCAGCGCCAGCCTCGCCGGCCGGCCCCCCACCGGGATGTGCCGCGCCACGACCCAGCGCAGGGTGTCGATCTCCACCACCTCCCCCAGGGAAGGGACGCTGGCGAAGATCCGGTTGCCCGCCGCATCCGCCGCCCAGCCCCCGGCCTCGCCCCCGAGCGCCAGGGCCGCCAGCAGCCGCGTGCGGCTGGTGCCGCCGACAGGGTCGAGCACCTGCACGGCGCCGTTGTCGCCGAGATAGGCGAGGTGCCAGGCATTGAAGTTCACCTCGGCGCGGCGGCCGAGGCGGTTCTCCAGCAGGCCGCGCACGCGGTCGCGGCAGGCGATGCCGCCGCCGCCACGCTCGGCCCAGGCGGCGGGCCGGAGCCCGCGCAGCGGCCGGCCATCCTCGTCGGCCAGCTCCAGGCGCAGCAGCAGCGCCTGTCCCGCCTCCAGCGCCTCCCCCGGGGCGGGCCGGAGCTCCAGCCGGGCCACCGCGCCGCCCATGGCGTGGCGGAGGCTGACCACGGGCTGCCCGGCGGCCCCGGACCGGACCGGATCCGCCAGGGTCGGTTCCGCCAGGGTCGGTTCCGCCAGGGCCGGGCCGGCCAGCAGCCCGAGCAGGGCCGCCCAGGGAAGCCGGCCCCGCATCAGCGGCTCACCCGCAGCAGGCCCCAGACGCCGCCGTCGAAGACATCCGGCATCTGGTTGCGGAAGAGGTAATCGCCCGGCACGCCGGCGGGACCGCCCGCCTGCTCCACCACGATGTTGTAGTGCAGCGTCGGCGCCAGCGCGTCGCGCGTGCCGGTCGCCGGCGAGGGCGCGTAGCCCGGCTTGCCGCGCACGCCCTCGATCCGCTGCGACGGCACCGTGCCGGCGGCATAGGGCAGCATCGACCAGTTGTGCCCGTGCAGGGTGAAGACGCCCGACCGCTCATGCCCGCCGGGCTGCAGCAGGCGGAAGCGCACCTCCTGCCCGGTCCGGGCGGTGAAGACCGGCGTGTTGGGGTTGCCGCCCACCTGGGCGTTGGACAGGGCATTGGCGTAGTTCAGGCGCCGGGTGATGCCCGGATTCTCGCCGGGCGCATGACCGACGCGCAGCCACATCGGCTCGGTGCGGTAGTTCACCGCGACATTGCCGGCATCGATCGAGTCGCTGAGGCCCTTGCATCCCATCGAGGTGATGCTCTCCGGCACCTCGTCCTCATCCTCCGGCCCCTGCGGCTCGGCGGCACCCACGGGACAGACCGGCCGGCCGCTGGCGCGCAGGTTGAGGTCGTCCTGGAAGATCAGCGCGAAGTCGCGGAACTGCCGACCGCCCGGCACGGTGACCGTGGCGGCCAGGCGCGTCGTGCTGTCCACCACCCAGCTCGACCCCTGCGGCAGCACCACCATGCCGGCGACCAGCCCCTTGCTGCTGTGGCGCAGCTTGTCGGACGGCATCAGGTTCAGCGCGCCGAACTCGACGGGCGTCGCGATGATGTCATTGGTGGCGGAGAGGGTCAGCAGGCCGGCATACCAGCGGTAGGTCGTGCTGTCCCCCGGCGCCACGGTCTGCTTGACGGGCCGCACCGCATTCGGGCGCGTCCGGTTGAGGCCGAGGTTCAGCCCGTCATTGCGGGTGACGTCGGTGGCCAGAAGCTGCGGGTTGAGGCCGACCTCCATCGAGGGCTTCAGCTGGTTGGCGTTGAAGCGCTCGACGACGAGGGGAAACATGTAGAAGCCCTGGTTGGCCGGGGCCACGACCTGGTCCGCCCAGTCGGCGGGCAGGCGGTTGGTCAGCGTCACCTCGACGCAGTCGCCGGCGGCGGCGCGCAGCAGCAGCGGCTCGACCGGCACGCCGGCCTTCAGCTTGCCGCCGCTGAGATCGCTGTCGAGCACATAGAAGGCGCCGGTCGGATCGGTGATCGGGCCGCGCTGCCCGGCATAGTTGCCGGCCCGGCTGTTGTAGACGATGCCCTGGCTGCCGATCGCCTGGCTGGCGGCGACGGCGGAGACCGCGTAGCGCCGCATCGGCGCGCCGACCGGGCAGACGCCGTTGAAGTTCGGCAGGTTGTTGATCTGGCCGCTGACGCCGAGCTGCACCGTCTCGCCGTTGTTGAGGCGCTGGTTGCGCGGATTGGTCGGCGGCGTGTTGTTCGGCAGCGGCCGCAGGTCGCCGCGCCGGTACTCATAGGCGCGCAGCAGGCCCCAGGCGCCGTGCCAGTAGCCCTCCGCACTGGCGGAGGCGCTGTAGAGATGGTCGGTAAAGGGACCGATATCGCCCTCGGGCGCGACCACCGGCACATCGAACTCGAAATGCTCCGAGATCGCCTGCAGATGCGCCGCGCGCCAGCCGGAGTTCGGGTCGTTGCTGTTCAGCAGCCAGCGCAGGCCGCTGAAATGGATGGCATGCGGCTCCTCATGCGCGCCGGCCATCATCCGCACCTGCACGCGGTCGCGGCGATAGGCGCGTAGCAGCGGGGTGAAGGGATCACCGGGCTGCACGTCGGCGGTGAGCGGCGGGATGTTGCCCGGCTGGCTGTTCATGTCCGGCATGGCGCGGACCACGTCCGAGCGGAAGGCATAGGAAGGGTCGCCGGCCCGGCCGCTGGCCTGCCCGCCACGCCCGCCATCGGCGCGCGGGGCATTGGGATCGTAGAGCCGGAGCGCCAGGGGTTCGTTGCGGTAGTTGACGGCGAAGGTGCCGGTGTCCTTGGCGGAGATCGCCTCCGGGCAGGGCGGCGCCCCGCCGCCGGGACAGACGCTGGGCCGCTCCTGGAGATAGGGCAGGCCGAGGCGCTGGCGATGCGGCGGATTGATGACGCGGCGCGGGTCGGCCACCGTGCGGCCCTGCGAGTCCAGACCGCCGTCCTTCTCGTAGGCGCTGACGAAGTCGGCGATCTGCAGAACGAACTCGCGATAGGAATCGGCCGGGTCCGGCGTGATGACATTCGCCATCCAGCTGGTCGGGCCGCCATCCTGGCGCTGCCGCGCGTTCAGCCGCGTGTTGGTCTCCGGATGGCGCCACTCCGTGCCCTGGGGCGCCACCACCAGCGCGGCGTAGAGGCCGTTCTGCTGATGCGTGGAGGGGCCGAAATGGTCGTGCGTGAAGACGGTGCGGAGCGTGTTGTCCTTGCCGGACTGGTTGGTGATCGGATCGGCGAACCAGCGCTGCACCGTGGTCTGCGCGCCGAGCCAGGCATTGTTCGGCCCGGCGCCGAGCACCGGATGCGCGCGCGCCTTCGGGCAGTTGCCGACCTCGTCGGCATCGGCGCAGGCATAGTGGTGCCGGATGGCATGGACCCGTTCGCGCACCTCCGCGGGGGCCATGGTGCCATCCTCGTAGTTCCAGCCGTTGCCGGACCCGTCCGAGCTGGTGACGTCGAACTTCACCAGATGGATGTGTTGGCCCACGATGTCGGTCGGGGTGCGGACCTGGAAATCGTCCAGCTCGTTGACCGAGGGGATCAGGTTGGTGTGGTGCACCTCGATGCATTCATTCGTCGTCGCGCGCATCACCAGCGGCTCCGGCGCGCGGGTGCCATCGAGCGTGGCCTGCACGTCGTTCCAGAGCGCCAGCAGGCGGCCCTGCGGGAAGTGCCAGCCGGCGCGATTCAGGATCAGCCGCTTCTGCACGGCGGCCACCTTGTAGACGCGCAGATCCGCGGCACCCGGGGCGGGGCGGCCATCGTCCAGCACGCAGGGATCGGCATAGGGCGCGCCGCGCACGGCGGGGCGGCCATTGGTGACGAAGGCGCGCGGCGTGCCTTCCGGGGTCACGCTGGCATGGGCGCGGCGGGCGTGGAAGGCCATCGCCGCCCGCTCCGGCGCCTCGCCCGCCTCGTTCAGCCAGCGGATCTCGAGCGCCTCGCTGACCTTGTCGAGATCGTGCCGGGTCAGCTGCGCGACCGCCTCGCCGCCGGTCACGATGTGGCGCCGCAGCCCACCATCGTCGATCACGTCCAGCGGCGGGCGCGGCGGGCGGTGCCCCGACTTGCCGGGGACGAAGAAGGGAAAGCCGGCATTGTCCGCCACCTCCGTGCCGGCCGGCAGCACCGCCTGACCGGCCGCGATGTGCACCGGCGCGGGCAACGGCGCCAGCGCCATGGTCGGCAGGGGAATGATCGCCGGGATGGCCGTGCCGGCGGCGACCTCGCCATCCGGCAGGGCGCGGGAGAGCGGCGCGGCGCGGCCCTCGGAATCCAGCTCGGTGCCGGCCTCGAAGACATCGTGCACGCGCCACAGGCCCCACATGCCCTGGGCGAAGTGCGGATAGAGATGGCAGTGGAAGATGCTGTCGCCCACCGTCTGGTTCCGGTTGCCCGAGCCATTGAAGGCGATCTCGTAGGTATAGCCGGAGCCGGGGGCGATCAGCTGGCTGTCGAGATAGGCCGAGCCCGGCTGGTCCGGGTTGTAGAGCCACTGATGCGCATGCAGGTGGAAGATATGCGCCTCCTTGCCGAAGTGCAGGTTGCGCATGACGACGCGGTCGCCGAGGTAGCTGCTGAAGGTATTGGACGGATCGTCGGGATAGAGCGCGCGCGTCGAGCTCGGCGCGGCGGGGTTGCGGCGGTTGTCGGGACCGAGCTGCGCGTTGGCCGGCACATCGACCAGCAGGGCGGGATCGCCGCCGGCCCAGGAGGAGAGGAAGAACTCCTCGTACTTGCACTCCGCGCATTGCGCCGTCGGGCCGACGCCGAACCGGTTGGCCAGGATCTGCGAGCCGGCGCCGGTGATGCCGTAGTTGATGCCGAACGAATCCCGGACGCTGTGCAGCGTGTGGCCCAGCTCGGCCTGCTCGAACTCGGCGAAGGCCTGGATTGACTTCACCTCGTCATGGAAGTTCAGCACGAACTCGCGATAGGGCTCCCGCCGGTCGCGCGTGCCGGAGGAGAGGCCCTCCTCGGTCTGGCCCTGGGCCAGCGTCCTGTTCGGCTCCAGCACGGGATTGGCGGCGTAGGTCCCGGCGGGGAAGCGGCCGCGGCCCGGGCCGGTGATGATGGCGTTGGTGTCGCCGTGCACGATCTTGTTGTTCTGCAGCATCGCCAGGATCGGGCGCCCGGCGAGGCGGTGCCCCTGCGGGTAGACGGCGGCATAGTCGATATCCGGGTGGCCGGTGGAGAGCCGGCCGGGCGCGCCCGCCGCATCGCGCCGCGTCGCCAGCTCCAGCTCCTGCCGGGTGGTCTGGCTGCGATACCATTCGGCGCCTTTCGGCTGCACCGCCACGGCACCGAACATGCCGAGCGCGAAGGCGCCGATATTGCTCTCGCCGCTGACCATCACGGCCGGGTTGTAGAATCCGAAGATACCCTCCCGCGATGCCTGCAGCCGATAGACGGTGAAGCCGCCGGGCGGCACCAGGCTGGAGACGTTGGCGCCGACATTGGCCCCGTCATCCGCCATGCTGCGCATGTAGTTCAGCCCGGCGACATGCAGGCCCGCGGCACGGGTGGCGGGCTGATCCACCGAGACGCCGGGCACGGAAAGCGGCGAGGCGTTCAGGAGGTTCTGGAAATTGATGGTCAGGCAATCGCCGAGATTGACGCGCAGCACCAGCGGACGGGGGCGCTTGTCCTCGCGCAGCATCACCCGGCCGGGGCTGAGGGACTGGCCGCCATCGCGGGCCTGCACGTCGCCCCGCAAGGCATAGATCATGTAGCCGGGATGATGTGCGCCGTAGCGGTTGAACTCGATGGCCTGGTCCAGCGCCACGACATCGGTGGTGATCTCCCGCTCGCAGGCGGCGGTCTGCGCCTGAACGCGGCCTGGCGACCAGGCCAGCAGTCCAAGCCCGGCCGCGAGAAGCCAGCGCGCATGGCCGAGGCCCCATCCCACATGGCAACCCATCCCACCCTCCATCGCCATTCGTTTCGAAGAGTTATCTTTATCACCGACCGTCTCGCCGCACATGTTGATCGCAAAATCGTGAGATTCCTGGGATATCATGCGGCTTGGCGGCCGGCTTCTAGGCCATCGATCCTATTTGCCTCTCGCCCTCATATCAAAAATGTTTCTTTCCCGCATTAGTTAAATTGCTCTTGCGGAACGATATCGTCGGCTTCATGCTGGGGCTGTTGATCGAATTCCGGCATCTTCCTCCCCAATGGGAATCGGTTGGCCGGCATTCCTGAACAGATTCCAGAATCCTGAGTAAAGATCCTGAAATTCCGTCCGATCGGCCCTTCGGCCAGAATAGAGTTTGCCGTCTCATCTATTCATGATGCGGGATTCTCTTCTGGCTCGTGGCCGCCCCCGATTTCGAGCCCGGAGATTTGAGACATGCCCGCTCCGACCCCCTGGGGCAGTACCTCGGAACAGCTGGTTGTCGGCATCGACATCAATCCGCCGACCTTCGGCTTCGGCTTCACCCATTCGCGACCGAGCGTGGCGGACAATTCAGGCGAGAACTTCGGCGTCGCCTATCTGCAGACCACGACCGGGCCCAATCCGGTGACGCATGTCCGGCTGCAGGCCTTCGACCATGTGCTCGAGCCGCTGAACGAGATCCTGCCCGGCCCGGTCACGCTGGATGACGGCATCGGCACGATCCTCGGCGCCCCGGTCATCTCCGGCTGGGGCGATGGCTACGCCGTCGCCTGGCAGGAGCAGGCGGCGGGCGGCGGGCCGACGCTGCTGAAGGCCCGGGTCTCCGGTCCCGTGGGATTGCTGGGCGGCGAGTTCACCCTCGCCGCGCCGGCCGGCGCGGCGGCGGATCTCGTCCAGCACAGCCTGGTCCTGTCGCCCTACGCCAAGATCATCGGCGTCGACCCGACCGATCCCGACCGCCCGCTGGAGGCCGTCGGCTTCGCCGCCGCCTGGGTGGAGACCTCGGGCAACGTCTCGCGCATCCGGTTGCAGCGCTACGAGGTGGTCAACGACGCCGCGGGAGAGCCGGCGCATGTCGCCCCCGCCGGACAGGACGGCGAGGCCGGGATCGGCGCCGATCTCGCCCTGGATCTCGGGGAAGGGCGTTCCCCCGCCCTAGCCATGCTGCATGACGGCGAGCTGGCCGTGGCCTGGGTCGGTGAGGACGGGCGGCTGCACGGGCAGCTCCGCGACGCCGGCAATGGCGACGTCATCCCCCCTCCCGGCCTCGACCTCGACGCGGCGCTCGGAGCCTATGTCGTGGCTCCGGGACAGGCCGTGCGCCTGGCGCCGCTGGGTGCCGGCAACTTCGGCGTCTTCTGGGTGGCGCCGGCGGACGACAACCCGGCCACCACCGATCTCGTCGTCAAGGGTGAGACCTTCCAGTTGCTGGACGGCGCGGCGACCTGGGTCGGAAGCGGGGTGCAGACCATCCTGGACCTGCCGGAAGGCGCCTTCAGCGGCGACTTCAACGTGGCCGGCCTCGGCGAGGCCAATGACGGCGGCGTCGTCACCTTCGGCACCCTCGATGGCCGGGTCATGGCGCAGAGCTTCGACGGCTTCGGTGTGCCGGCCGCCGGCCTGCCCTATGAGATGACGGACGGTGCCGGCGGAACGGGGGGCGGCGCCCACGGCGTGGCCGGTCTCGTCAGCGACCGCGCCGTGCTGGTGACGCAGGACGACTTCGGCGACATCGCCGCCCGGATCGTCGACACGCGGGAGCCCGGCCAGCTGATCTCGGGCGACCGGGTGCGCCTCGACGACAACGGCCAGATCGAGCGGGTGGACGAACGCCCCGACCTGATCGTCGGCACCATCGGCGACGACACCATCATCGCCGATCGCGGCGACACCCGCCGCGGCGAGAGCGATGACGACGTGGTCCATGCCGCGCTCGGCAACGACATCATCTATGGCGGCGGCGGCAACGATATCCTGAAGGGGAACGAGGGCGACGACCTCGCCGCCTATCGCGGCGGCCGGCAGTTCTACTCGATGACGCTGAACGGCGACGGCAGCCTCACCGTCAAGGACATGCGGCTGCAGAACCGGGGCCGCGATCCGGGGCCGGACGGGCAGGACATCGTCGACGGCGTGGAGCGGCTGGCCTTCGGCGCCACCATCGGCACCGCCCTCGGCACGGGGGACCGCCTGAGCCTGGACGGCGCCACCACGGTCGGCACCGATCTCTTCGCCCTGGATCTGCCGGGCTCCGGGCCGGCCGGCACACCGATCCCCTGGGGCCTCTTCAGCGACACCTCCTTCACCGTCAACACCTCCGGCGGGGCGGCCGACCTCACCACCGGCGCGCAGACCGCGCCCGTGGCCGTGGCGCTGGAGAACGCCTTCGGCTTCGTCTGGCAGTCGGGCAACGACGTCTATCTCAAGGCCTATGACCCGCTGGGCCAGCCGGACGCCGCCTTCGGCGGAGGCGCCGTGCCGCAGGTGCTGCGCATCAGCCTCGATCCGGACGATGCCGTGACCGAGCAGGTCTCGGGGCTGACCGCCGGCATGGCGGGCGACCTCGGCATCGTCGCGGTGTGGCAGGAGACCGGCGCCGGCGCCTCCGTCATCAAGGGGCGGCACACCGCCTCGGTCAACGGCGTCACCGGCGCCGGCGAGTTCCAGGTGCAGGCCGCGGCCGGCGGCGCCGCGCAGCGCGACGCGGCGGTCAGCGGCTACGAGGTCGTCGACGCCAACAACGCCACGGTCGAGTTCGGCTTCCACGTGGCCTATACCGAAGCGGCCGGCGGCGGCGCGACCGGCCGCCTGCTCCTCAACCGCTTCGTCATCCCCTTCGCCGCCAACGGCAACGAGCAGGCGCCCGTCGCCACGCCGGTCCAGGCCGGCGGCCCGGCCACCTTCGTGATCAGCGAGAACGGCCGCAACGCCAGCCTGGCCTCGCTGCACGACAACGAGCTGGTCGTCACCTATGTCGAGGATGGGCAGATCCGCGTCACCATCCTGACGCCCAGCACGACCGGCGGCGTCACCACCTTCGGGCAGGTCGACGCCCTGCCGCCGCTGGCCGGCATTCCGCAGGGCAGCGTGCCGCAGGTGGCCGGGCTGATCACCAGCTTCGTCGTCGCCTGGACGGATGCCGCCGGCGATGTCCGGGCCAGCGTGGTCTCGGCCAGCGGCGAGAGCTGGGCGGCGGGGCCGGAACTCCTGCTGGCCGATCTCCCGGCCAATGCCACCGGCATCTTCCGCATCACGCCGACGGCGGAGGACGACCTGGGCAGCGGCTTCGCGCTCTTCTACGAGGTGAGCGGCGCGGCCGGTGCCAGCGGCGTCCGTGGCCAGGTCTACACGCATGCCGGCGCGCCGATCGGCGATGTCTTCGACGTGCTCTCCGACGGTGCCACCGGCACGCCCGGAGGCTTCAGCGCCGCCGGCATGGGCGATGGCCGCCTGGTCATCGCCACGCCCGGGCAGGCGGTGGACGGGCTGGACAATGATGGCGGCATCGTCGCCCGTGTCTTCGACACCCGCCCCCCGGGCGAGCAGATCATCGGCCCCCGTGACGGCGCCCCGCCCGACCTGCTGGTCGGCACCACCGGCAAGGACGTGCTGGACGGCCGCGAGGATGACGACGAGCTGCACGGCGCCGATGGCAACGACCTATTGATCGGCGGCAGCGAGAACGACCTCCTCTTCGGCGAGGACGGCGACGACACACTGAGCGGCGGCAGCGAGAACGACACGCTGGATGGCGGCGCGGGCAATGATCTCCTGCTCGGCGGCTTCGGCGTCGACATCATCGCCGGCGGGGCGGGCACCGACACCCTGTCCTATCAGGGCGAGTTCGCCGATTTCATCATCGACATGG
This sequence comes from Teichococcus aerofrigidensis, assembly GCF_054073225.1. Classification (NCBI taxonomy): domain Bacteria; kingdom Pseudomonadati; phylum Pseudomonadota; class Alphaproteobacteria; order Acetobacterales; family Roseomonadaceae; genus Roseomonas; species Teichococcus aerofrigidensis. The sequence continues at coordinate 2,829 of NZ_JBSXMU010000100.1, read as the reverse complement.
CCGCGGGTACGACGCGCAGCAACCGCGACCCCGCGACCGGCACCACCACCGGCTTCGCCGTCGAGGACACCTTCACCGGCATCGAGAACGTCACGGGCGGCGAGGCGAACGACCAGATCACCGGCGACGCCCTGGCCAATATCCTTGCTGGCGGCGGCGGCAATGACACACTCAACGGCGGCGGCGGCAACGACACCCTCGATGGCGGCGCCGGCAACGACACGCTGGCCGGCGGCGAGGGCGACGACTCGCTGGCGGGCGACGGCGGCAACGACACCATCGACGGCGGCGCCGGCACGAATGACGAGATCCGCTTCGTCGGGACCCGGTCCAGCTACAATGTCACCTTCAACCGGCAGACCGGCGTCTTCACCGTCACGCACCTGCAGGGCGGGGAGGACGGCACCGACACCATCCGCGGCGTCGAGTGGTTCGCCTTCCAGGATCAGCGGATCTCGGCCACCCAGCTCGGCAACAACCCCAACCCCCCGCCGCCGGTCGGCGGCCAGGCGATCCGCGGCACCAACCAGGCCGATGTCCTGATCGGCACGGCCGGGAATGACGACATCCAGGGCTTCGGCGGCAACGACACGTTGCGCGGCCTGGGCGGCAACGATCTGCTCGATGGCGGCGCGGGGGCGGACCTGCTGGATGGCGGCGCCGGGGACGACCAGCTCTTCGGCGGCGCCGGGGCCGACACGCTGATCGGTGCCGGCGGCATCGACCGGCTGGAGGGCGGCAATGGCGCGGACCTGCTGCAGGGTGGCGCCGGCAATGACACGCTGCTCGGCGAGGCCGGCAACGACACGCTCGACGGCGGCGCGGGGGCGGACCTGCTGGATGGCGGCGCCGGCGCCGACAGCATGATCGGCGGCGAGGGCAACGATACCTATGTGGTCGATGCGGCGGGCGATACCGTCACCGAGCAGGCCAATGGCGGCACCGACACCGTGCGCGCCTCGCTCAGCTACAGCCTCACCGCGCAGGTGGAGAACCTGGAGCTGATCGGCGAGGGGCTGAACCTCGACGGCACCGGCAACAACCTGGCCAACCGCATCACCGGCACCAGCGGCGACAACACCCTGCGCGGCGGCGCCGGCGATGACACGCTGATCGGCGGCGCCGGGGCCGATATGCTGATCGGCGGCACCGGCGCCGATCGCATGGAGGGTGGCCTGGGCGACGACATCTACGTGGTGGACAATGTGCTGGACCAGGTGGTGGAGGCCCTCAGCCAGGGGACCGACACCGTGCGGGTGCAGGTGACCACGAGCGGGACCCTCTTCACCCTCGCCAACACGCTGGAGAACCTGACCCTGCTGGGCACCGCCGCCCTGAACGGCACCGGCAACGCGGAGGCGAACGTCCTGATCGGCAATGCCGGCGCCAATTCCCTCCTGGGCCTGGGCGGCGACGACCGGCTGGAAGGCGGCGGCGGCAATGACACGCTGGATGGCGGCAACGGCGCCGATACCCTTCTCGGCGGCGGCGGCGCCGATACGCTGATCGGCGGCGCCGGGGCCGATGTGCTGATCGGCGGCGCGGGGAGCGACACGCTGACCGGCGGCGCCGGCGCCGACATCTTCCGCTACACCGCCCTCACCGACAGCCGCCCCGGCGCCGCCGCGCGCGACCATATCCAGGACCTCCAGGCGATCGACCGGATCGACCTCTCCGCGATCGATGCCACGGCGGACACCATCGACGGCGGGGACGGCGCCTTCGTGCTGCTCGCGGGCGGGACCTTCCTGGGCGGCGGGCGCGGTTCCATCCTCTACGCCCAGAACACCGGCCTGCTGAGCATCGATTCCGGGGATGGCGGGGCGGCGGACATGGTCATCCATCTCGCCACCAACCCGACCTTCAACCTGGTCAGCAATATCCTGATCGCCTGAATCCTGATCGACCGACGGGGGCGGGGCGACCTCACCGGCCGCCCCCAACCGTCGCGACAATCGCCCGGACGGTTTTTCATTGTGAAGCGATGCGTCTGAGATATCCTTCCTTTCAGAATCGTAGTGATCACGGCACGCCGCATGCCCGCGCCCGCCTTTCCCGCCCTGAAGAAGGCCCGCCCTCCCGGGGCGAAGCGGATGCCGACCGCGCGGCCCCTCCCGGACAGCGCATCCTGCCTCCTCTGCGGCGCCGCGCTGGCCCCCCTGGCGCTTCTGCTCCCCCCTCCCGCCTGGCCCGCCGCCCTGGGCTTCGGCGGCCTGCTGCTGGGCCTGGCCTGGATGGATCTGCGGCATGGCCTGGTGCATGCCGCCCTCGTCCTGCCCCTGCTGCTGCTGGGCCTCCTCGTCGCGTCGGGCGGGGGGAGCGCCACCCTCGCCGCGGCCCTGGCCGGGGCCGGGCTCGGCTACCTGGCCTTCCGCGCCGTTGAGGCCGCCTATCGCCGCCTGCGCGGGCAGGACGGGCTGGGGCGGGGCGATGCCTGGGTGCTCGGCGCGGCCGGCGCCTGGACCGGGCCCGGCGGCCTGCCCCTGCTGGTGACGCTGGCCGCGGCCCTGGCCCTCCTCTGCGTCGTGCTGCGCGACCGCGGCCTCGCCGCCGGCGCCTCCTTCCGCTTCGTGCCGGCCCTGGCCGTGGCGGCCTGGCTGGTCTGGATCCTCGGCGGGGGCCACCCGGCATGGATCCTGTCCTGAGCGACCCGCCGGCCGAGGAAGCCCGGCTGGTGGCGCATCTCGCCGAGGGCGGCCTGCTGGCCCCGGCCGCGCTGCGGCGCGCCGAGGAGGCGCGGCAGGCGGCGGGCGAGGCGTTGATCCCCGCCCTGCTGGCGCTTGGCCTGCTGGGCGAGGAGCCGCTGGCGGCGGCGGCGGCGCCCGCCAG
>NZ_JBSXMU010000099.1:0-12758 GCF_054073225.1 Teichococcus aerofrigidensis | reverse complement strand
GTCGTAGGCCAGCGCCAGGGCGGCGCGCTGCCGCGGCGGCAGGTCGGCCATGGCCGCCTGGAGCTGCTCCTGCCGCTGCCGCTCGGCGAGGCGGGTCTCGGGGTCGGCGGCAGGGTCGGCGGGGTCACCGGCCGCCTCCAGCGGCATCGGCGCCGGCCGCCGCGCGCGGTCGATCGCCGCATGGGCGGTGATGCTGTAGAGCCAGGTGCCGGCCCGGGCGCGCGCCGGATCGAAGCGGGCCGCGTTGCGCCAGGCTGACAGCATGGCGTCCTGCACCGCCTCCTCCGCCTCGGCCGGCCGGCCGGTGATGCGCAGCGCCACCTGGTGAAGCCGCCCCAGGTGCCGCAGCGCCAGTTGGTCGAAGGCCGTCCGGTCGCCTTCACCGGCCCAGGCCAGCAGCGCCTCGTCGGACGCCGCGGCGAGATCGCGCGAGAGGCGGGGCTGAAGGGCCGGGCCGGGGAGGACGCGATCGGAGATGGCGGCCTCCCAGCCGGCGAAGGAAAGCATGGCGTTCAGCATGGTATCCGTCGGGGTGCCATGCTGATACGGCAAGGCAAGCCACAACCCACGCGCGGGGCCAAGCATTTTTTCGGGCACCGGGTTTCAACACCGGCGGCCCATTGTTCCCGGCATCCCGCGCCGCTCCGGGCTTCCCGCCGAGTCGCCCCTTGTGATAAAAGGATTTCATGCCGATCCGGCACGATCTTCGCTGGCTCTATCCGATCGACTGGCCACAGCTCAGCCGCATGATCCGCTTCGTCCGGGCGGGTGGGCGGTGCGAGGCCTGCGGCCGGCCGCATGGCGACCGCATCGCCTGCCTGCCGGACGGCCGCTGGTACGATGCGGGGAAGGGGCAGTGGCGCGACGGGCGGGGCCGACGCTGCGCGGCCCCCGATGACAGCGCCCTCAACGCCCTGCGCGTCACCCATGTTGTGCTGGCCGCCGCGCATCTGGACCACGACCCGACCCACAACAGCCCGCGCAACCTGCGCAGCCTTTGCCAGCGCTGTCACATGCGGCACGACCGCCCCTATCACCGCCAACAGCGATGGCTGACCTATCGGCGCCGCTGGGCGCTGGGCGATCTCTTCACCGGACCCTATCCGCGCGCCTGACCGCGCGCCCCTGAATTTTGCGACGAAGCGATACGATTGCGGCGCGATGAGGTCTGGATAAAGGCCGGCAAAGCCCATAGTATCCCGTGGAAACTATCCATCGCCGCGCCAGCCCGACCTTCGCGCAACCTGGCGCCGCGGAGTTCCACAACCGGCGGGGACAGTTCGGTCGTCCAGCCGCCATCCGTCCTGCTTTTCCCGGCCTGCCGAATGCGGGGAAGGCATCCGACCCGCCGGCAGTCCTGCCTGTGCCGATCCGGCCCGGGCGCAGCCTTCATCGTCCGGCGACCCGCCGGACCACCGTCTCTTTCGACTAGACTGGACTCTCTCTGAGATGAATCTCGTCGTCCCGCCTGCCACGGAAGCTCCCTTGCACGATCCTGTCACGAGCACCGGCGGCCTGTCCCTGCACCGGGCCTTCTGCAAGCTCGCCCTGCCGCTGGCGGCCGTGCCGGGCCACTGGCGGCGCGAGGCGGAGGGCCTGGCCCTGGCGCTGGAGACCGCCGAGCCCGAACAGGTGCCGCCGCATGGCTGGTGCCTGCGGTTCCTGCTGATCCATATCTGCGATCAGGCGGTTCGGCAGGCCAGCCCGCTGGTGGAGCTTGGCGCGGATGTCGCGGCCCTGGCCGAGGCCATGCGCGTGCCGGCGACGGCGCCGGTCGCGGAGGAGATCACCCGCCAGCTGGACCTGCTCCTGGCGTGCAAGCTCACCCTGGGCTTCGACGGGCAGGCGCCGCTCAGCGTCTTCGACGCGCGAGGCCGCAGCCGGAAGACAAAGCCGGAGTGGCGGCCGCAACTGCGCCTCAATGCGCGCTTCCACGCTAGCCTGATGGAACAGCAGATCCGCCTCGACAGCCGCATCCTGCATGTCCTGGCGACCGAGCCGCTGGCGATCGACGCGCATGCCTGGACGCGGCAGGCGCTGGCGGATGCGCCGGCCGGGCAGGTGGTGCAGGTGCCCTGGCCCGAGTTGCAGGCGCGCTACGGCACGCCGGGACAGTCGGCGGACGCCTTCCGCGCCGCCTTCGAGGAGGCGTTGCAGATGGTCTTCGCCGCCGACACCTCGATCGTCCTCGGCTCCGACGATGCGGGCATGCGGCTGCGCGCCGCGGCCGAGGATCTGGCGCCCCCGCCCGAACCGCCTCCGCCGCCTCCGCGCGCCGTTGCGCCGCCCCGCCCCGCCGAGCCCGCGGCGCCGCCGCCCGCGCGGCCCGCGGATCGGACTCCCGCGGAGGAGCCCGCGTCTTCCGGCGCCGGTGATATGGTCAGCCTGCGCTCGCACCTGACCGGCCTCTCGGTGGTGGTCTGGCTGCGGCGCGGCCATGGCGCCGAGCAGGTGGTGATCGGCCTGACCCCCGGCACGCGCTACGATCCGGCCCGCCTGACCCTGGTGATCCTGGAGCCTCTCGCCATGCAGGTCACCGGCGGCGTTCCGCAGGCCGAGTTCGAGCGCGTGGCCGCCTGGGCCATGGCCAATCGCGACCTGATCGACCAGTTCTGGGAGGGCGAGATCGACAGCTTCCAGGAGCTGACCGCGCGCGTGAAGAAGGTTCCCGCCGCCAACTGGCGCTGAGCCGTCCCTATTCTCCCGCCCGCCGGCCCGGCGTGCGGGAGAAGCGGGGCGCCGGGGCGGGGCAGGGATGGCCGAGCCTGTCCTGGAACAGGCCGCGCGCGCGGTTGTGCGGGTGGTGCGGCGCCTCGTCCATGTCCAGCACGCCAGTGACGCAGGCATCGCTGCCCTCCAGCAGCGCCACCCATTCGGCGCGGCTGCGGCGGAGGAAGATCCGCGTCATCTCGGCGCGCATCTCCGGCCAGATCGCGCGGTCGCGCTGTCGCTCGACGAAGCGCGCGTCGAGCCCGATGCGCCGCGCCATCTCGGCGAAGAAGGGCGGCTCCAGACAGGCGACGGCGAGATGGCGGCCATCGGCGGTCTCGTAGGTGTCGTAGAAGGGCGCGCCGCCGTCGAGCAGGTTGTCGCCGCGCGCGAGCGACCAGCGCCCGGCGGCCCGCAGGCCGTAGAAGGCGGTGGCCAGGGCGGCGGCGCCGTCGGTCATCGCCGCGTCCACCACCTGCCCCTGCCCGGATCGCTCCCGCTCCAGCAGGGCGGCGAGCAGCCCCATGACCAGGAACATCGCCCCGCCGCCATAATCCGCGACCAGGTTCAGCGGTGGCACCGGCCGCTCGCCGGGCCGGCCGATGGCGGCGAGCAGGCCGGTGAGCGAGAGATAGTTGAGATCGTGCCCGGCGGCCTGGGCCAGCGGTCCATCCTGGCCCCAGCCGGTCATGCGGCCATAGACGAGGCGCGGATTGCGGGCGAGGCAGGGTTCCGGGCCGAGGCCGAGGCGCTCCATGACGCCGGGCCGGAAGCCCTCGATCAGCGCATCCGCGCCGCCGATGAGATCGAGCGCCGCCGCCACGCCCGTGGGGCTCTTCAGGTCGAGCGCCACCTCCCGCCGGCCCCGGCCGACCATGTCCGCCGCCGGGCCCATCGGCATCAGCCGGCCGGGCGGGGCCGGGCGGTCGATCCGCGTCACCTCGGCGCCCAGATCGGCCAGCAGCATGGCGGCCAGCGGCCCGGGCCCGATGCCGGCCATCTCGACCACGCACAGCCCGGCCAGCGGGCCAGCGGCTTCCTTCCGCGTCATGCCTCAGCCCTGGATCAGGTTCAGGCGGAGCAGCAGGTCGCGTTCCCGCGCCACGCTCCGGCGCAGGAAGGCGGCATAGTCGTCCGGCCCCCTGTAGTCCGCCACCATGTCGCCGCGTTCGAGGGCGGCGACATGGGCGGGGTCCTGCATGGCGTCGCGAAAGGCCAGATGCAGCCGCTCCACCACCGCCGGCTCCAGGCCCGCCGGGCCGCAGAGCCCATAGGGCGAGGTGATGACCAGCCCCTCGTAGCCCAGCTCCTGCAGGGTCGGCGCCTCCGGCCAGCGGCGCGAGCGCTGGGCCGTCCAGATGTTCAGCCAGCGCGCGCGGCCATCATCCACGAGCTGGCCCAGCACGGCGCTGTTGGCCACCGCATCGACATGACCGCCCAGCAGGGCCGAGATGGTCTCGGCCTCGCCCCGGAAGGGGACATGGTTGAACTGGACGTTCTCGCGCAGGCCGAGCTCCAGCATGCCGAGATGCAGCGAGCCGATGGCGCCGCTGTTGGCGACGCTGACCTGACCCGGCCGGCGCCGCGCATCGGCGACGAAGTCCTGCCAGGTCTTCCAGGGGCTGTCGGCCCGCACGGCGAGGCCGAAGAAGTATCCGGTGAGATGGATGACCGGCGTGAAGTCGCGCAGCACGTCGTAGGACATGGGCTGCAGGAAGGGCAGCCGCATGGCGGGGGTGATCATCTGGGTCAGGGTGTAGCCATCGGGCTTCGCCTTGGCGACCGCCGCCGCGCCCAGCGTGCCGCCGCCGCCCGGCCGGTTCTCGACCAGCACCGTCTGGCCCAGCCGGCGCGTGGCGGCCTCGGCCAGGGCGCGCATCTGCTGGTCCGTGCTGCCGCCCGGCGTGAAGGGAACGATGATCGAGACGGGGCGGCGCGGGAAGCCCGCCTCGGCGCGGCCGATGCGCGGCATGGCCAGCGCCGCCAGGCCGCCGGCGAGGCCGCCGCCCAGCAGGCGGCGCCGGCCTGGTCCTGACCGGAAGTCCCGGCACGGTTGATCCGCCATGGGCACGTCTCCTCCCCCTCCGGCACGTTGGCCTGCTGTACCGACGCGTTGCCCGCACCGACTGAGGGGTAGCCTAGGGACGGGGATTTGTCTTGCCAAGCGGAACATCGGCATCACACTGCGGAAAACAGGATGGCATGGCGTGAGGCCGGGCCCATGCTAGACAAGGCCGCCTGATCCCTTGGCCAGCGCAGAGCCAATGCAGAGAGAGGTGGAGCACGCGATGTCGAGCAAGTCCCAGGCAGGTTCGGCCGCCTCCCGTTCCGCGGTCCGCCTGGTCTATGACGAGGAGGATGTCGGCTCCGACTATGCCAGCGACCGGCGCTTCGTCTGGGCCCTGGCGCGGGGGCTCGAGGTGCTGCGCGCCTTCGCCCCCGGACGGGGCCCGCTCGGCGTGGGCGAGATCGCCGCGCTGACCGGCCTGCCCAAGCCCACCGTCTCCCGCCTGACCTACACCCTGGCCGAACTGGGCTATCTGCGCGTGCTGCACAAGCAGGGGCGCTACGAGCCGGCGCCGGCGCTGCTGGCGCTCGGCTATCCGGTGCTGGCCAATCTGCGCGTGCGGCAGGCGGCGCACGACCATATGCGCCAGCTGGCGCAGGAGACGGGCACGGCGGTCGGCTTGGCCAGCCGCGACCGGCTGTCGATGATCTATGTCGAGAACACGCCCTCCAGCGCCCTCGCCACGCTGCGGCTCGGCATCGGCAGCCGTGTCGAGATGGCGCGCAGCGCGCTGGGACGGGCCTTTCTCGCCGCCCTCGGCGAGACCGAGCGCGATTTCCTGCTGGACCGGATGGCCAGACGCTACGGCGAGGCGTGGGTGGAGCTGCGGCCGCGCGTGCTGGACGGCATCGCCGAGGTGAAGGCCCGCGGCTTCTGCATCGTCGATGGCGAGTGGCAGCCGGATGTCCGCTCCGCCGGGGCGCCGCTGGTCTCGCTGGACGGGACCACCGTCATGGCGATGAACATCGGCGCCCCCGGCTACCTGCTGGATCGCCGGCGGCTGGAGGAGGAGCTCGGCCCGCGCATCGCCCATCTGTCGCGCATGGTGGCGCCGCTGCTGAGCTTCTGACCCATCACGCGACGGGGTCGAGACAGCGGCGCACGAAGCCGAGGCTGTCACCGGTCTCGCGCAGGGCCGCCCGGCCCAGACGCTCGCTCCAGAACGCCTCGCCGCCGAAGGCCGCCCGCCCCCGCTGCAGGCGCAGGGTGAAGAGGTGCAGGTCGTGCTCCTCGGTGATGCCCATGGCGCCGTGCACGGCATGGGCGATCGCCATGGCCCGGGCCGCCGCCTGGCCGAGGCGGATCTTGGCCGCCGCGGTCCGCAGGGGGTCCGGCCAGGGACCGGTTGCCGCCAGCTGGGCGGCGATCAGGCCGGCGGCGGATTCCTCGGCCAGGACCGAGAGCTGCTGCTGGATGGCCTGGAAGGCCCCGATCGCCCGGCCGAACTGGCGGCGCTCACCCGCATAGCGCAGCGTGTCCTCGAGCACCCGGCGCAGCGCCCCGGCCATCTCCACCGCTTCGAGGAAGGCACCCGCCACCCGCCAGTCGGCGCCATCCTCGAGCCGCCGCCCGGCGACGGCGCCGTCCCAGTCCAGCCGGGACAGCCCGCCGCCCAGGGGCGTGACCCGCGCCGCCGCGGCGGGCAGCAGCAGCGCGCCCCCTTCCGTGCCGCACAGCAGGACCTGCGCCGCCAGGTGCGGGGCGGGAAGCAGCGCCGCCGGTGACGGCGCCGCCATGGGCTGGGCTAGGGTGATGGCGCCCTCGGGCGGCGTCAGCCCCTGGCGGGCGAAGGCGGCGCGGGCCAGGATGGTCGCCCCGACCGGCAGCGGCATGGCATGGCCCCCGCAGGCCAGCAGCAAGGGCAGGATGCCGGCCAGATCCAGCCCCGCGCCGCCCTCGGCCTCCGGCAGCAGGGCATCGAGGAAGCCGGAATCGACGATCCGCTGCCAGGGTTCCGACGGCGCCGCGGCGGGGTCGAGCAGCGCGCGCAGCAGGGCGGGGGGGCAGGCGTGGTCGAGCAGGTCGGCGGCGGCGTCGGTGAGCAGGCTGTCCATGATCCTCGTCCTTTCTCGGCGCGGGCCTCAGCGCAGGCCCAGGCCGCGCGCCACCATGCCGCGCAGGATCTCGCGCGTGCCGCCGCGCAACGAGAAGGACGGCGCCATGCCGGCGACATAGGCCAGGGCGCGGAGCAGCTCGTCGGGCGGGGCGGCGGCCGGATCGGCGGCGATGGCCTCGGTCAGCAGGGTCGGGATGGATTGCTCGAAGCCGGTGCCGAGATCCTTCACCAGCGCCGCCTCCGTCACCGGGCTCGCCCCCGCCGCAAGCCGCGCCGTGACGGCGATCGACATGGCGCGCAGCACGGCGAGCTCCGCCATCAGCCGGCCCAGCAGCGCCGCGTGGCGGCTCTCGCCGGTCTCGCGCAGCCAGGCGATCCAGCGGTCCAGCAGCACGATGGAGGAGAGGATGCGCTCCGGCCCGCTGCGCTCGAAGGCCAGCTCGGCATTGACCTGTGCCCATCCCTCGCCCTCGGTGCCGATCAGCGCCTCGGGGCCGAGGGCGACGTCGTCGAACACCACCTCGCTGAAATGCGCGTCGCCGGCCAGGTCACGGATCGGGCTGATGCGGACGCCCGGCAGGGAGAGATCGACGATGAACTGCGACAGGCCCTTGTGCCGGTCGGCCGGCGTGCCGGCGGTGCGCACCAGGGCGATCATGAAGTGCGCGTGGTGGGCATAGGTCGTCCAGACCTTGCTGCCGTTCAGGCGCCAGCCCTCTCCCTCCCGCTCGGCGCGGCTGCGCACGCTGGCGAGGTCGGAGCCGGTGTCGGGCTCGCTCATGCCGATGCAGAAGAAGGATTCCGCCCGGCAGATGCGCGGCAGGTGGAAGTCCTTCTGCGCCGCGCTGCCGTAGCGCAGGATCAGCGGGCCGCTCTGGCGGTCGGCGATCCAGTGCGCGGCGACGGGGGCGCCGGCGGCCAGCATCTCCTCGACCAGGACGAAACGCGCGAAGGCGCCGCGCTCGGCCCCGCCGTAATGGCGCGGCAGGGTCAGCCCGACCCAGCCCTGGCGAGCGAGGGCGCGGCTGAACCCGGCGTCGAAGCCCATCCAGGAGCGGGCACGGCGATCCGCCGGCTGGGGCGGGAGATGAGTGGCCAGGAAGTCGCGCACCTCCCGGCGGAAGGCCTCGGCCTCCGGCGGCAGGGTGGCGAGGTCGGGGAAGTTCAGCATCGGTTCAATCCAGCTTCACGCCGCTCTCGGCGATGACCTGCCCCCAGCGCGCGGATTCCTCGCGGATCCAGGCGCCGTAGGCCTCGGGCGTGCCGCCGAGGATCTCGGCGCCCTGGATGGCCAGGCGCTCGCGCACCGTGGCATCGGCGAGGGCGAGGTTGGCGGCCTCGTTCAGCCGCGCGACCACCGGGGCAGGCGTGCGCGCCGGCACCAGCAGGCCCTGCCAGGCGCCCGATTCCAGGCCGGGCATGCCGGCCTCGGCCAGCGTCGGCACCTCGGGCAACAGCGGCACGCGGCGCGGGCTGGTCACCGCCAGGGCGCGCAGCCTGCCATCGCGGATCAGCGGCAGGGCGGAGTTCAGCGTGTCGGTGACGAACTGCACCTGGCCGCCCGCCGCGTCGGTCAGGGCTGGGGCGCTGCCGCGATAGGGCACATGCGTCGCCTGCAGGCCGGCGGCGCGCAGGATGCGGAAGTTCGCCAGATGCGTGACATTGCCGTTGCCCGAGGAGCCATAGGCGAAGCGCCCCGGACTGGCGCGCAGCAGGGCGACAAAGCCGGCCAGATCCTCCGCCGGCAGGGCCGGATTGACCGCCAGCACCAGGGGCACCGAGGCGGTCAGCACCACCGGCGCGAAGTCCGACAGGGCGAAGCCGGGCTTGTCGTAAAGCGCCGTGCTGAGCACGATGGAGGAGGTGTTGTAGAGCACCGAGTGGCCGTCCGGCTCGGCCCGCGCCACCTGCTCGGCGCCGATATTGCCGTTGGCCCCCGGACGGTTCTCCACCACCAGCGGCTGGCCGAGCGTGCGCGTCATGTGCTCGCCGAGCACGCGGGCGACGAGATCGGTCGGCCCGCCGGGCGGAAAGGCGATGGTCACGCGGATCGGCCGCTGGGGCCAGGGGGCGTGCCCGGAGGATTGCGCCCGGGTGGGGCGAGCGGCCGGCGGCCCCACCAGGGCGAGGGCCACGGGGGCCAGGAGGGACCGGCGCCGCATCATGCTCATCGCCCCGCCGGCTCGGGCCGGCCGGCCAGCAGGCGCTTGACCGTGTAGGTCATCACCGCCTGGTCGCGTTGGTTCAGCACGGTGATGGCCGAGCCCAGCACGGCGCGGTTGCCCTTGGAGGTCGGGCGCAGCTCCGTCACCTCGACCACCGCGTGGATGGTGTCGCCGACGATGACGGGCGCCAGGGCGCGTTGCTGCACCTCCAGCATGGCGAGGCCGGTGCCCTGCACCATGGTCTGGAATAGCATGCCCTCGACCAGCGAATAGGTCAGCGCCCCCGGCACCGGCCGGCCGGCCATGGCGCCATCGAAGTGCGCGTCGATGAAGATCGCCTCCAGCATTCCGGTGACGCCGATGAAGGAGACCAGGTCGGCCTCGGTGACGGTGCGGCGGAAGGTGCGGAAGCGCTGCCCGACGGAGAGATCCTGCCAGTAGAATCCCTGGCCGAGGACCGGCAGGCTGGAATCGGCGGCATGCGGCTCGGGGCTCGGCGGGGCGGGGCTCGGCATGGGGCGGTTTCCTTCTCCGGTCCTGGATGCGCGGCGGGGTGACGCCCTCGGGATGGCGCCCCGGCACGCGATGTTTCCTTCCCTGCCGAGCAGGCTGGCCCAGCCCGCCGCGCAGGTCCAATATCCTTTTCGTCCGGGGCGATACGAATTGGATATCGGATGGAATTGCGGCAGCTGCGCCAGTTCGTCACCCTGGCCGAGACCCTGAACTTCCACCGCGCCGCCGAGCGGCTGAACATGTCGCAGCCGCCCCTGTCCGTCTCCATCCGCCGCCTGGAGGAGGAGCTGGGCGCCGCCCTGTTCACCCGCGGTGCCGGCGGCGTGCGGCTGACCGGAGCCGGCCTGGCGGCGCTGGAGGAGGCGCGGCTGGCGCTGCGCCATGCCGAGCAGGTCGCCCTGGTGGCGCAGGGCGTTCAGGCGGGGGAGCGCGGCCTGCTGCGGATCGGCTTCATCGGCTCGGCCACGCCGCGCCTGCTGCCCCGCCTCGTGCCGCCCTTCCGCGGTCTCCTGCCGGCGGTCGAACTCACCCTGCGCGAATCCACCACGGCCGCCATCCTGGACGGCGTGGCGGCAGGGGAGATGGACCTTGGCCTGCTGCGCTACCCGCTGCTGCGCCCGGTGCCGGAGCTCGCGGTGGAGCTGCTGGAGCCCGACGCGCTGGTCGCGGCGCTGCCGCCGGGCCACGCCCTGGGAGCGGCGCGGGGCCCCCTGCCGCTCGCCGCCCTGCGCGACGAGCCCTTCGTCACCTTCGACGCCGTGGCGGTGCCGGGCCTCTCCGCCGTGGTCGCCCTGGCCTGCCAGCAGGCCGGCTTCCAGCCCCGGCTGCGGCAGGAGGCGGTGCAGGCGCAGACGGTGATCAGCCTGGTCGAGAGCGGGCTGGGCGTGGCGCTGGTCCCCGGCGTCAGCGCGCGCACCCATGCCGGGCGCGCGCGCTTCCGGCCGCTGGCGGAGGCGGCGGCGCCGGTCATCGGCATCGCCATGGCGGTTCGCCGCTCGGGGATGCCGCCGCTGGCGCAGCGCTTCCAGGTGCTGGCGCGGCAGACGATGCGGCAGCACCGGCAGGTGGGCAGTAAGTCAACCAGCGGACCATTATTCCGCTAGGCAAGACATCTTCCCGTGCCTAGTCTCCCCGGAACATTCAGGGAGGCCCGAGATGGACATGCCAGCAGGGGCCGCCGCGGGCGGCCGCACGGTGCTGAGCGCCGAGCACGAGCTGTTCCGCGACCAGGTGCGCCGTTTCTTCGAGAAGGAGATCGTACCCCACCACCGGCAATGGGAGCGCGACGGCCAGGTGCCGCGCGAGGTCTGGCGCCAGGCCGGCGCCCAGGGCCTGCTCTGCCCAGGCATGCCGGAGGAGTTCGGCGGGGCGGGCGCCGATTTCGGCTACTCCGCCGTGCTGATCGAGGAGATCGCCCGCACCAATGCCAGCGGCGTCGGCTTCCCGCTGCATTCCGATATCGTCGCGCCCTATCTGCTGGCCTACGCGACCGAGGCGCGCAGGCGCGACTGGCTGCCGCGCATGGCGCGCGGCGAGCTGATCGGCGCCATCGCCATGACCGAGCCGGGCATGGGCAGCGACCTCAAGGCCGTGCGCACCACGGCGCGGCGCGAGGGCGAGCATTACGTCATCAGCGGCCAGAAGACCTTCATCACCAACGGGCAGAATGCCGGCCTCGTCATCGTCGTCGCCAAGACCGATCCCGCCGCGGGCCGCAAGGGCATCAGCCTGATCTGCGTCGAGGAGGGCACGCCGGGCTTCTCCAAGGGCCGCAATCTCGAGAAGATCGGCCTGCACGCGCAGGACACCTCGGAGCTGTTCTTCGACGAGGTGCGCGTGCCGGTGGAGAACCGGCTCGGCGAGGAAGGGCAGGGCTTCCGCTACCTGATCCACAACCTGCCGCAGGAGCGGCTGATCATCGCCATCCGCTCCGCCGCCTCGATCGAGGCGATGCTGGCCGAGACGGTGGATTACGCGAAGCAGCGCGAGGCCTTCGGCGGCACCGTCTTCGATTTCCAGAACACCCGCTTCCGCCTGGCCGACGCCAAGGCCCAGGCCACCATGCTGCGCGTCTTCGTCGATCACTGCCTCGGGCTGCACCTCCAGGGCGCGCTCTCGGTCGAGCTGGCGGCGAACGCCAAGCTGGTCGCCTCCGAGATGCAGAACCGCCTGCTCGACGAGTTCCTGCAGGTGCACGGCGGCTACGGCTTCACCAGCGACTATGCTATCGGCCGCGCCTGGGCCGATGCGCGCGTGGCGCGGATCTACGGCGGCAGTTCCGAGATCATGAAGGAAATCATCGCGCGCACGCTGTGAAGCGCGCGGCAAAGGGCAGCAGAGGGAAGGGGAGACGACATGGCCGCACAGGGTAAGCTCGACGGCAAGGTGGCGCTGGTGACCGGCTCGGGCCGGGGCATCGGCCGGGAGATCGCGCTCAAGCTCGCCTCCGAGGGCGCGCGGCTGGTGATCAACGACCTCGATGCCGGGCCGGCGGAGGAGACGCTGGCCGCGATCCGCGCGCTGGGCGGCGAGGCGGTGGCCTGCAACGGCAGCGTGACGGAGGCCGATTTCGGCGAACGCTTCGTCCGCGCCGCGCTGGACAGCTTCGGCGGCATCGACATCATCGTCAACAATGCCGGCTACACCTGGGACAACGTCATCCAGAAGATGACGGACGAGCAGTGGTACGCCATCATCGACGTGCACATGACGGCGCCCTTCCGCATCCTGCGCGCGGCCTCCGGCTTCATCCGCGAGGCGGCGAAGG
Source organism: Teichococcus aerofrigidensis (assembly GCF_054073225.1). NCBI lineage: Bacteria > Pseudomonadati > Pseudomonadota > Alphaproteobacteria > Acetobacterales > Roseomonadaceae > Roseomonas > Teichococcus aerofrigidensis. Next base: position 480 of record NZ_JBSXMU010000099.1, on the reverse strand, counting down.
CGGAGGCGGCCGAGGGGCGCGAGGTGTTCCGCAAGGTGGTGAACATCTCCTCCACCTCCGGCGTCTTCGGCAATGCGGGGCAGGCCAACTACTCCGCCGCCAAGGCCGGCATCGCCGGCATGACGCGGGCCATGGCCAAGGAATGGGGGCGCTACAAGGTCAACGTCAACGCTGTCGCCTTCGGGCTGATCATGACGCGGCTGACCGAGGCGGTGGCCAATTCCGGCGCGACGATCGACATCGAGGGGCGCGAGATCAAGGTGGGCGTGCGGCCCGAGGCGCTGAAGACCGCCGAGGCCACCATCCCGCTCGGCCGCGGCGGGCGGCCGGAGGAGGCGGCGGGCTCGGTCTATCTCTTCTGCATCCCGGAATCGAACTACGTCACGGGGCAGACCCTGGTCGTGGCGGGCGGGCGGCCGTGACCGCGCCGCAGATGGGCTGAAGCCCCACCGGCGGCGGGCGGCGCGTCAGTGCACCTGG
>NZ_JBSXMU010000098.1:0-12843 GCF_054073225.1 Teichococcus aerofrigidensis | reverse complement strand
GCCTCGGCGGCGGCGGCGTCGCGCGGGTCGCGCCCGGCCTCCAGCACGCGGCGCCCGGTGGCGCGGTAGAGCAGGCCGGTGTCGAGATAGGGCAGGCCGAGCGCGGCGGCGAGGCGCCGGGCCAGGGTGCCCTTGCCGGCCGCGGCCGGCCCGTCCACGGCGATGACGGTCGCGCTCATGCCGCCGTGTTCAGCCGCCGCAGGGCATCCGTTCCGGCGGCCCGGTTGATGAGGTCGGCGAAGCCGGGGAAGGAGGTGTCGATGAAGCTGGCATCGTCCACCGTGACCGGCGCCCCGGCCGCCAGGCCGAGGACCAGCGCGCTCATGGCGATGCGGTGGTCCATATGGGTCACGACGGTGCCGCCGCCGGCGGGGGGGTGGCCGGTGCCGTGCACCAGCATGTCGTCACCCTCGATCTCCACCCGGACGCCGTTGGCCGCGAGCAGGGCGGCGGTGGCGGCGACGCGGTCGCTCTCCTTGACCCGCAGTTCCGCGAGCCCGCGGAAGCGGCTGACCCCCTCGGCGCAGGCGGCGGCGACGGCCAGGATCGGGTATTCGTCGACCATCGAGGGCACGCGCTCCGGCGGCACGTCCACGGCGCGGAGCGCGCCGGCGCGGGCGGTCAGGTCGCCGGCCGGCTCGCCGCCCTCGGTGCGCGCATTCCCGACCTCGAGGTCGGCGCCCATCTCGCGCAGCGTGGTGAACAGCCCGGTGCGCAGCGGGTTCAGCCCGACATTCTCCACCGTCAGCGCCGAGCCCGGCACCAGCAGCGCGGCGACCAGCGGGAAGGCGGCGGAGGAGGGGTCGCCCGGCACGGCGATGGGGGCGGCCGTCAGTTCCGGCTGGCCTTCCAGCTCGATGACGCGGCGGTGGCCCTCGGCCTCGACCCGCACCGTGGCGCCGAAGTGGCGCAGCATGTTCTCGGTGTGGTCGCGCGTCGCCTCCGGCTCCACCACGCGCGTCACGCCGCGGGCGCAGAGCCCGGCCAGCAGCACGGCGGATTTCACCTGCGCCGAGGCCATGGGCAGGGTGTAGTCGAGCGGCAGCGGCGCGGCGGCGCCCTCGATGGCCAGCGGCAGGCGGCCGCCGGCCCGGCCGGAGAAGCGCGCGCCCGAGGCGGAGAGCGGGTCGGTCACGCGCTTCATCGGCCGCTGGCGGAGGCTCGCGTCGCCGGTCAGCACGGCGAAGATGGGGTGGCCCGCGAGCAGCCCGCAGATCAGCCGCGCGGCGGTGCCGGAATTGCCCATGTCGAGCACGTCGCCCGGCTCGACCAGCCCGCCGACGCCGCGCCCGGCGACGCGCCAGTGCCCCTCGCCCAGCCGCTCGACCGTGGCGCCGAGCGCGCGCATGGCCGCGGCGGTGCGCAGCACGTCCTCGCCTTCCAGCAGGCCGGTGATCCCGGTCTGGCCGACGGCCAGCGCGCCGAACATCAGCGCCCGGTGGCTGATCGACTTGTCGCCGGCGACGGTGAGACGCCCGGACAGGCCGCGCATCGGCCGGCTCGACCGGAGCGGGCGGGGAGGGTTGTCATGGCCCATGGTGGCCGGGGTTTGACATGGGGCGGGGTGCGTGGCAATGCGCGCCGGATTTTCTCGGCCGGCCCGTCTTCCGACCCTCCCTGGCCCGCCTTTCCCGGGATACACAACGCTGATGGCCAAGCCTGAACTGGGACTGAAACGCACCTGCGTCGCCTGCGGCGCCAAGTTCTACGACATGGCGCGCCAGCCCGCCGTCTGTCCGAAATGCGGCACCGAGCAGCCCGCCGAGCAGCCCCGCCTGCGCCGCGCCGCCGCGCCGGTGGAGGAGAAGGTGAAGAAGCGAGTCGTCCCCGCCGAGGGCGATGTCGAGGACGATGTCGAGCTGGAGGACGTCGATTCCGACGACGCGCTGGACGACACCGAGGAGCTGGACGACAGCGAGGACGACCTGGACGCCGAGATCGAGGTCGAGACCGACCGCGAGGAAGAGAACTGAGAGGCCGGGGCGGGCGCCGCCCCGTCCCGTCATGAGGGCCCGGGCGCGTGCAGCGTCCGGGCCTTTTTCTTGGGTGCCGCGCCGGCGGGGCCTCAGCCCGGATCGGTCAGCGCGTCCAGGTCGAGCGTGGAGCGCCGGCCGAGATCGGCGCCATGCTCGCGCAGGAACCGGTCCGCCGCCTCCCGCCCGGTGTCGCGCAGCAGCGTCAGGAAGGCCCATTCAGCGTTCAGCTTGGAGCCCTGCCCGAGCTCCGCCAGCGCCGTGCTGGCGATGCGGTGGATGCGCATCCGGGCCCAGAGCGCCCCCTCGCACTGGCCGGGCTGCGCCACCTGGCGCAACACCGCGATCATGCGCAGCTCCTTCAGCAGCGGCGCGTTGAAGGAGATCTCGTTCAGCCGGCTGGCGATCTCGCTGGCCGTGCGCGGCGTCTCCGCCCGCTCCACGGGGTTGATCTGCACCAGGATGGTGTCGTGCGAGTCGCATTCCCGCACCAGGGGCATGATGGTCGGGTTGCCGGAATAGCCGCCGTCCCAATAGGGCTCGCCCTCGATCTCCACCGCCTGGAACAGCGTCGGCAGGCAGGCCGAGGCAAGCAGGACCGGGGGCGTGATCTCGGCATTGCGGAAGATGCGCGGCTGGCCGGTGCGGACCCGCGTGGCGGTGACGAAGAGGCGGATGGGCGCCCGGGCCAGGGCGCCGAAGTCGATGGCCTCGTCGAGGATGCGCGACAGCGGATTGGTGCCGCGGGGATTGAGGTCATAGGGCGAGAAGACCCGCGCCAGCATCTCCAGCCCCTGATAGACGGGCGAGTTGTCGAGCGACCAGTTGCCGAGCAGCACATCGAGCGGGCCGCGCCGCAGCGGGCTGAGCAGGGCGGCCTCGGAGACGCGGCGCCAGAAGGCCTCCAGCGCGGCGCGGGCGGCCTCGCGGCCGCCCCGCGCATGGGCGGCGACCAGCACGGCGGCGTTCATCGCCCCGGCCGAGGTGCCCGAGATGCCGTCGGGCAGCAGCCACTCCTCCTCCAGCAGGCGGTCCAGCACGCCCCAGGTGAAGGCGCCATGGGCGCCGCCGCCCTGCAGGGCGAGGTCGATCGGGAGGGCATTGCGGGGATCGGGGCGGGGAGCGGGCTGCATGGCGGCAGTCTGGCCCCGCCCGCCGGAGGACGGAAGCCCGTTCGGACCACCCCCGACTGGGCCTCGCCCCGCTCCCCGCCCGCCGGTGTTTTCACCCGCGCGCCGCCCCTTCACCTTGACGGCGCCCCCGCCCACTTGCCCCAATGGACGGCAATCGCGGCCCCGCTTCCTGCCCAAGGCCGCCCGAGCGGAGGAACCCATGACGGATCACAGCGTGATTCCGGTGCAGCCCGAACTGGCGAAGCGCTCGCATGCCGATGCCGCCCGGCGCCAGGCCATGGTCGAGGAGGCGGCGCGCGATCCCGAGTCCTTCTGGCGGAAGGAGGCGCGGCGCATTCCCTGGATGACCCCGCCCACCAAGATCAAGAACACCAGCTTCGAGGGCGAGGTCTCGATCCGCTGGTTCGAGGACGGCGTGCTGAACGCCTCGGCCGCCTGCCTGGACCAGCACCTCGAGGCGCGCGGCGATCAGGTGGCGATCATCTGGGAGGGCGACGACCCGGACTCCGACGCCAGGGTCACCTATCGCGAGCTGCACGAGCGGGTCTGCCGCCTGTCCAATGCGATGAAGGATCTCGGCGTCAGGAAGGGCGACCGCGTCACCCTCTACCTGCCGATGATCGTCGAGGCGGCGGTGGCCATGCTGGCCTGCGCGCGCATCGGCGCGGTGCATTCCATCGTCTTCGGCGGCTTCTCCCCCGACAGCCTGGCGACCCGCATCCAGGAGAGCGAGAGCACGCTGCTCATCACCGCCGACGAGGGCCGGCGCGGCGGCCGCAAGGTGCCGCTCAAGACCAATGCCGACGAGGCGCTGCGCAACTGCCCGACGATCCGCGACGTGATCGTGGTGCGCAACACCGGCGGCGAGGTGCCGATGCAGGAGGGGCGCGACCACTGGTTCCACACCCTCTGCGAGGCCGCCTCGCCCGATTGCGCGCCGGAGCCGATGAACGCCGAGGACCCGCTGTTCATCCTCTATACCTCCGGCTCCACCGGCAAGCCCAAGGGCGTGCTGCACACCACCGGCGGCTACATGGTCTGGGCCAGCTTCACGCACGAGCTGGTCTTCGACTACCGGCCCGGCGAGGTCTACTGGTGCACCGCCGATGTCGGCTGGGTCACCGGGCACAGCTACATCGTCTACGGCCCGCTGGCGAACGGCGCGACCACGCTGATGTTCGAGGGCGTGCCGAACTGGCCGGGCGTCGACCGCTGCTGGCAGGTGGTGGACAAGCACAAGGTCAACATCTTCTACACGGCGCCGACCGCCATCCGGGCGCTGATGCGCGAGGGCGAGGCGCCGGTGAAGAAGTGGTCGCGCCAGTCGCTGCGCGTCCTCGGCAGCGTGGGCGAGCCGATCAACCCCGAGGCCTGGCTCTGGTACTACCGCGTGGTGGGCGACGAGCGCTGCCCGGTGGTGGACACCTGGTGGCAGACCGAGACCGGCGGCATCCTGATCGCGCCGCTGCCGGGCGCGGTGGACCTGAAGCCCGGCTCCGCCACCCTGCCGCTGCCGGGCGTGCAGCCGGCGCTGGTGGACAATGACGGCGCGCTGCTCGAGGGCGCGACCGAGGGCAACCTCGTGATCCTCGATTCCTGGCCCGGGCAGATGCGCACCGTCTATGGCGACCATGAGCGCTTCAAGCAGACCTATTTCGCGACCTTCCCCGGCAAGTACTTCTCCGGCGACGGGGCGCGGCGCGACGAGGACGGCTACTACTGGATCACCGGCCGGGTGGATGACGTGCTGAACGTCTCCGGCCACCGCATGGGCACGGCCGAGATCGAGAGCGCGCTGGTCGCCCATCCCAAGGTGGCCGAGGCCGCCGTGGTCGGCATGCCGCATGAGCTGAAGGGGCAGGGCATCTACGCCTATGTCACGCTGGTCTCCGGCGAGGAGCCGACGGAGGCCCTGCGCAAGGAGCTGGTGGTCTGGGTGCGCAAGGAGATCGGCCCGATCGCCTCGCCGGATGCCATCCAGTGGGCACCGGGCCTGCCGAAGACGCGCTCGGGCAAGATCATGCGCCGCATCCTGCGCAAGATCGCGGCGAACGAGACGGACAGCCTGGGCGACATCTCCACCCTGGCCGATCCGACGGTGGTCGAGGAGTTGGTCGGCAACCGGGTGGGATGAGGCGGCGCGGGGACCGGAAGGGCGTGATGGAGCAGGATCGCCCCCCCGTCCGCTGCCGGGGATGGCCGGCCGGGCGGGGAAGCGCCCGCAGGCCCCTGCCGCCGCGCCGGGCCGGCGCGTGACGGAGCACCATGTCATCGCATCGGGCGGCTTCTCGGCCGGCATCCGCGCGCTGAGCGCCGAGCTGACCAGCCTGCGCGACGACCGCGGCGCCGAATGGCTCTGGCAGGCGGGGCCGGAATGGCGCCGCCATGCCCCGGTGCTGTTCCCGATCGTCGGCCGGCTGGCGGGGGACCGGCTGCGCCATGCCGGGCGCGAGCACCGGCTGACGCAGCACGGCTTCGCCCGTGACCGCCGCTTCGCCTGGGTGCGGCGCGACGCGGACCGCTGCCGCCTGCGCCTGACCGACGACGCCGCGAGCCGCGACGCCTTTCCCTTCGGCTTCGTGCTGGAGCTGGACTACGCCCTGGCGGGGCCCCGCCTGACCGTCACCGCCATCCTCTCCAATCCCGGGGCCGAGCCGCTGCCCTGCGCCCTTGGCGCGCATCCGGCCTTCCGCTGGCCGCTGCCGCACGGCCCCGGGGAGAAGCCGGCGGAGAAGGCGGCGCACCGGCTGGTGTTGGAGCGGGCGGAGGCCGGGCCGTTGCGCCGCCTGCGCGACGGCCTGCTGCGGCCGGAGCCGGAGCCGCCGCCCTTCGCGGAGCGGGTCTGGCCGCTCTCGCCGGACCTTTTCGCCGGGGATGCGCTGATCCTTCCCCGCCTCGCCAGCCGCGCCATCCGGTTCGAGGCGCCGGGCCGCGGGCTGACCCTGTCCTGGGAGGGCTATCGCGACCTGGGCCTCTGGTCGAAGCCGGAGGGTGCCGATTTCCTCTGCATCGAGCCCTGGTACGGCATGGCCAGCCCGGAGGGATGGCAGGGCGATTTCGTGGACAAGCCCGGGCTGATGCTGCTGGCGCCCGGCGAGAGCCGGCGGCTGGCCTGGAGCGTGGCGCTCGACTGAGCGGCGAGGCAGACCCGAGGGGAGAAGCGAGGATGGCGACCGCCTTCATCTGTACCGCCTGCGGCACGCAGTATCCGCCCGGCGAGGCGCCGCCCCTGACCTGCCCGGTCTGCCAGGACGAGCGGCAGTTCATCCCCGAGACCGGCCAGGGCTGGACCGACCCCGAGACGCTGGCGCGGCACCACCGGCCGGTGCTGAAGCTGGAGCACGGGCTGCTCGGCCTCGGCTGCACGCCGGACTTCGCCATCGGCCAGCGGGCGCTGCTGCTGCGCGCGGCGGGCGGCAACATCCTCTGGGATTGCGTGGCCTTCCTGGACGAGACGCTGGTGGCGCTGATCCGCGCCTTCGGCGGCCTCTCGGCCATCGCCATCTCCCATCCGCATTACTACACCACCATGCTGGAATGGAGCCGCGCCTTCGGCGGCATCCCGATCCACCTGCACGCCGCCGACCGTGAATGGGTGATGCGCCCGGGCCCGGAGATCCTGTTCTGGGAGGGCGAGACGCGGCGCATCGCCCCCGGCATCACGCTGATCCGCGCCGGCGGGCATTTTCCCGGCGGCACGGTGCTGCACGCCGCCGAGGCCAATGAGGGGCGTGGCGCCCTGCTGGCCGGCGACATCCTGCAGGTGGTGGCCGACCGGCGGCATCTCGGCTTCATGCGCAGCTACCCGAACCTTGTCCCGCTCGGGGAGGCGGCGGTGCGCGGCATCGGCACGGCGCTGGAGCCCTGGTCCTTCGAATCGGTGCATGGCGCCTTCTGGGGCCGTGTCATCCCCACCGGTGGCAAGCAGGCGGTGAGGGCCTCGATCGGCCGGCACATCGCCGCCCTTCAGCGCCCCTGGCCCTGATTCCCTGGCCCTGATCCCTTGGCCCTGATCCCTTGGCCCTGATCCCTTGGCCCTGATCCGCACGCAGGCGTGCATCGCGCCCGGCCGGGGCGGCTGGCAGGCTGGCGGCATGGAATACGTCCTCTACACCGACCGCCGCTCGGGCGGCGCGATCGTCGAGATCGCCCTGGCGGAGATGGGCCGGGAGGCCGAGCTCCGCCCCGTGCCGATCGAGCGGGACGGGCAGCTCGATGCCGCCTACCGGCGGATCAACCCGATGGGCCGGGTGCCCAGCCTGATCCTGCCCGATGGCACCGTCGTCACCGAGTCGCTGGCCATCCTGCTGGCGCTGGAGGCGCGGCACCCCGAGGCAGGGCTGCTGCCGGCGGCCACCGACCCCGCCCGCGCCACGGCGCTGCGCTGGATGACGCTGGCCGCCGCCGAGATCTATCCCTGCGTCACCCGCGCCGATTATCCGGAGCGCTTCAGCGACGATCCGGCGCATGCGCCGGCGATCCGCGCGCGCGCCGTGAGCATGGCGCAGGAGCTGTGGCGGCTGATCGCGCGCGAGGCACGGCCGGACCCCTTCATCCTGGGGGAGCGCTTCTCCCTGGCCGACATCCCGCTCGCCGTGATGTCGCGCTGGATGGGGGCCGAGGCCTGGATGCCGCGCGAGGCGCCGGCGATCCAGGCCCTGGCCCGCGCCGTGGCGCTGCGGCCCCGGGCGGGGGCGGCCTGGGCCCGGCACTTCGATGTGCCGGCGGCACCCGGACAGGGCGGCCCTAGGCCTTGACCAGCGGGCAGCCGCCCTGGTCCATCGGGCGGAAGGCCTCCTCCGCCGCCACGGTGCCGACCAGCTTGTAGTAGTCCCAGGGCCCCTTGCTCTCCTCCGGCCGCTTCACCTGGAAGAGATAGGCCGGGTGGATCTTGCGGCCATCGGCGCGCAGCGTGCCGGGACCGAAGCAGTCGTCATCGGTCGGCATCGCTTTCATCCGCGCGATGGCGGCGCGGCCCGAGGCCTTGGTCTGCGCCACGCCGAGATCCGAGGCCGCCTTCAGGTAGTGCAGCACGGCGGAATAGGTGCCGGCATGCTCCTGGTTGGGCCAGTTGGTCGGCACCTTGTCCTTCACCCGGTTCAGGAAGGCGCGGGTGCGGTCGTTCAGGTCCCAGTAGAAGGCCTCGTTCAGCAGCAGGCCCTGGGCGGCGGGCAGGCCCATGGCGTGGATGTCGCAGAGGAAGGCGATCAGGGCGAGCATCTTCTGCCGCCGCGTCAGGCCGAATTCCTGCGCCTGCTTGACGCAGTTCACGGTGTCCGCCCCCGCCGTCGCCAGCGCCACGACCTTGGCGCGGGAGGACTGCGCCTGCACCAGGTAGGAGGAGAAGTCGGTGGTGCCGGGGAAGGGGAAGCGCACGCTGCCCGCCACCTTGCCACCGGCCGATTGCAGCGCCGCCGCCGTGTCGCGCTCGAGCTGGTGGCCGAAGCTGTAATCGGCGGTCAGGAAGAAGAAGCTGTCGTCGCCGGCGCGGGCGGCCGCCTTGCCGACCACGTTGGCGCACATCCAGGTGTCGTAGGTCCAGTGCACCAGGTTGGTGGTGCATTGCGGGCCGGTCAGCACCGCGCTGGCCGGCCCGGAGGCCAGCACGACCTTGTCCTTCTCCTGCGCCAGGTTGGCGACGGCCAGCGCGACGGCGCTGTTGTTCACCTCCGTCACCGCGTCGACGCCGTCCTGGTCGAACCAGCGACGGGCGATGCCGAGGCCGACATCGGCCTTGTTCTGATGATCGGCCTGCAGGATCTCGACGGTGATGCCGCGCGCCTCCAGGCCGAGATCGGCCACCGCCTGCCGGGCGCAGGCGACGGAGGTGGGGCCGGAGGTGTCGCGATAGGGGCCGGAGAAATCCGCCAGCACGCCGATCTTCAGGATCCGCCCCGCGCCCTGCGCGCGCGGGCGCCCCGGCAGGGCCGCCAATGCGGGCAGCGCGGCGCCCGCGACCATCAGGTCGCGGCGGCTGAACTTCCTCATCCGTTCTCTCCAAGAATACTGGCCAAGAATGCTGGGGCCGGCCCGTCTCGCCGGGGCCGCTTCGCCGCATGATGCAAAAGTCTCGCCTGGCGACGCAAGCCCGCACCGGATGGGGCGGATGTCGATCCGGCCTAGGCCGCGCCGCCCCGCCCGGCTAGTGCTGCGGCCTGGCTCCGCTCCCGCTGCGGGACAAGAAGGGCCGGAAGGGTGGAGCCTCGCCATGACCGCAATCCCGCGCCCGGGCCTGCTGCCCGCCGGCGCGCCCGGCGGCATCGCCATGATGCTGCTCGGCGTGCTGCTCTTCGCGGTGAACGACACGCTCGGCAAATGGCTGGTCGGCGGCTACGCGGTGGGCCAGCTTCTGCTGGTGCGCAGCATCTCCGGCCTGTGCTGCATGGCGCCGCAGATCCATCGCATCGGCCTGTTCGGCCTGCTCTCGGCGCCGCGGCCGGGTCTGCAACTGCTCCGCGTCCTGTTCTCGACCCTGGAGACGTCGCTCTTCTTCTGGGCCATCGGCAGCCTGCCGCTCGCCGAGGTGATCACCTACTACATGGCCGGCCCGATCTACGTCACCGCCCTCTCGCCCTTCCTGCTGGGCGAGAGGGTGGGATGGCGGCGCTGGACGGCGGTGGCGGTGGGCTTCGGCGGCGTGGTGCTGGCGCTGCATCCCTCGCCCGGCTCGCTCTCCCTCGGCGCCGTCTGCGCGCTGGCCGGAAGCTTCAGCTATGCCTGCTTCCTGGTCATGACCCGCAAGCTCGCCGGCACGCCGGGCACGGTGCTGATCACGGCGCAGCTCCTCGCCGCCCTCGCCTTCGGCGCCGCGCTGACGCTGGCGCAGGGCTGGACCACGCCGGGCCCGCTCGACCTGGCGCTGATGCTGTTCCTCGGCCTCGGCTCGCTCTGCGGCAATCTCTGCGTCAACCAGGCGCTGCGGCTGGCGCCGGCCTCGGTGGTGGTCCCCTACCAGTACACGCTGATCCTCTGGGGCATGCTGTTCGGCTACCTGTTCTTCGACGAGGTGATCGGCCCGCTGACCCTGGCCGGTGCCGCCGTCATCGTCGGCGCCGGGCTGTTCATCTTCCTGCGCGAGCAGCGGTTGCGACACCAGGAGAAGGCGTAAGGGCCTACTTCGACGAGCGCGCGATCACCGAGAGCGCCGCGGCGCTGATCGAGATCTGGCCCAGGGTCTGCGTCAGGTCGCGGATGAAGCCCCAGGTCTCGTAGGGCGAGGGATCCTGCGGAACGACGACCAGGCTGCCCGGCGGGATCGGCGGCCCGCCGCCCTGCCAGGAGCCGATCCCCGACGGCACGCTCTGGCCGTTCGGCAGCACGACGAAGGCGCGCCCGCCATCGGCGAAGCGCTGCGCCCCGCCGGAGGCACGGACATAATCGGCCGCCTTCCAGCCGGTGGAGAACTGCAGGCTGCCCGGGTTCAGCACCGCGCCCACCACCGTCACCTCGTTCGGCCGCTTCGGGATGGCGATCAGGTCCCCCGGCTCCAGCAGGACGTCGAGATCGGGCCGCGCGGCGAGGATGACGGGATTGGCCTCGACCACCATGCGCCCGGCCGCCCGCGCCTCGCGCAGCGAGCCCGCCAGCTCCCGCCCCGCCGTGATGGCGCCGCCGAGGTCGAGCCCGCCCGCCTTGCTGCCGGCCACCGCCTGCCCCGCCGCCACCTGGATCAGGCTCTGCTCCAGCTCCCGCGCGGTGCGGGCGAAGCCGTCCTGCTGCCGCTGCCGGACGCTCTCGCGGGTGAAGACGGCGCCGTAGGGATAGGCCTGGGGCGAGAGGCCGCCGGCGCGGGCGATGAGCTCGGAGAAGCGCTCGCCCCGGCGGATGTCGTAGGTGCCGGGCCGCATGAACTCGCCGACCAGCGTCACCGGCCCGCTGTCGCGGTCGCCGAAGCCGCGCGGCAGGCGGATGGCGTCGCGTGGGGAGAGGCGGATGGCGGCGAAATTGCCGCTGCGCAGATCGAGCAGCAGGCGGTTGAGCGGGATCGCCCCGGCCTGTTCCAGCGGCTCGCGCGAGAGCTCGACCGCCGAGAGGTCCGCCGTGTCGGTGGCGCCGCCGGCGGCGGCCAGCACCTGGTCGAGGCCGGTATCGTCCAGGATGGGATAGAGGCCGGGCAGCCGCGCCTCGCCCGAGATCAGCACCGACTGGTCGAGCAGGAAGGGCAGCAGCGCCGGATAGTCGAGAAAGAGCTGCGGGCAGGGCGGCGCGCCGAGGTCGGGGAAGCCGGCGCCGCGCGCATGGGCAAAGCGCGCCGGCGAGGAGCGCGCCGCGACGGAGAGGGTCTGCAGCGCCGGGCAGGCGGTGTCGGGCGGCGCGCCCTGGCCGGCGGCGCCGGGGAGGGTGCCAGGGAGGCTGCCAGGCAGGGCCCCCGGCAGCGCCGGGGCCGGGGCCTCGCCGCGCAGGGCGCGCTGCACCGGCGGGCTGGCCAGCCAGAGCACGTCGGCCTGGGAGAGCAGGATGACCTCGTCGCTCTCCTCCAGCTTGAGGTCGGCCTGGCGCCGCAGCACGCGGCCGAGATCGAAGCCGAGGAAGCGCCGCACCCGCGTCGCCGCGTCCACCCGCCAGACCACGCCGAGCCGCACATAGGGATCGGGCTTCACCAGGCGCGGATCGGCGAGCAGGCGGGAGAGGGCGGCGCCGGGGGCGGCGCGGGTCAGCGGCGTGGCGACATGGCCGGCGAGGCGGATCTGCCCGGCGGCGACATCGGCCCCCGGCTGCACCAGCAGCGTGTCGCCGCGCCGCAGCCGGGTGGCGGCGCCGGCCTCGGCGTAGCTGCGTCGGCCGGCGCTGTCGGTGCCCTGCAGCAGGAAGCGGTTGCCGGCGGGCCGCAGCGGCTGGCCGGCGAGGCGCAACAGGGCCTCGAGCGGCGCGCTGGCGGCGCCGGCCGGCAGCTCGTAGATGCCCGGCCGCGTCACCTCGCCCCCCACGGCGACCGTGGCGCCGAGCGGCGGCACCACCACGCGCTCGCCCTCGCGCAGCGCCAGGTCCGGCATGCCCGGTTCGGTGCCGATGACGGCGTAGAGGTCGATGACGCGGCTGCCGCGCGGCCCGTCGACCCGGATGGCGCGCAGCGAGCCGGTGCGCTTCACGCCCCCCGCCTGCGCCAGCGCATCGAGCACCGAGGTCATGGCGGGCAGGGATTGCAGGCCCGGCCGCACCACCTCGCCGGCGACGAGGACGCCGATCTGCCGCACCTGCCCGACCGAGACATAGGCCTCCGACCCGCCCAGCTCGCGCGCCACCCGCGCCTCGATGTCGGCGCGCAGCTCGCGGAGCGTGCGCCCGGCGGCGGCGAAGGGCGGCAGGTCGGGCAGCAGCAGCGTGCCGTCGCGCGTGACGCGCAGCGCCTGGCTCTGCCGGGTGCGACCGCGGATGCTGATCAGCACCTCGTCGTCGCGGCCGAGGACATAGTCGTCCGGCAGGCCGCCGACCGCGGCCGGCGACGGCGGGGCGGCCGCGATCTCGCGGAAGGTGTCGTAGCCGAACTGCCGCAGCGGCGCCTCCAGCCGCGCGGCGTAGAAGGCCTCGGTGTGCGAGAGCGGCTCGGCGGCCGGCGGCGGCGAGAAGGCGGCGTGCGGGACGGGGGAGGCGACAGCGGACGCGGCGGGGGACGCCGGGGGCGGGGCGGCGGGGGGGGGGGGGGCCCCCCCCCCGCCCCCCCCCCGGGGGGGGGGGGGGCGCCACGCCGGAGCTTCGGGCGGTCCTGCCGGCCCCCCGGGCGGGACAGGGCGGGCGCT